>DASRLI010000531.1:0-3124 GCA_035648535.1 Occallatibacter sp.
GCCTTGGCTGGCTCATCGCATTTGAGAGGGCAAAACTACGCGGAAACAAGCCCGTCTGAACCCCGGTTAGCCGCTTATCCTCCTACCCACGGTACGCACTGATAAAATTGACGTATATCGATGATTAAAGAATGGTATGCGCGCTGGATGTATGAGTGGGAGACGCGGCTGACCACGCGCGACGAAAACCGCGTGGTGCGACCGCTGGAGTGGGGCTTCGAGTGGATCGCACCTTTCCTTGAGAGCAATGGCCTTGGAGCCGCTTTGCCCGGTCCCGAGGTGGAGCACGACAAAGCTGCCTCCGAAGCCGCGATGGTCCGCATCAACCAGCTCCTCATCCGCCATAGCGACGCTTTTTTCGGCTACGAACGCCCCACCGACTTCCGCCTCGAAGAACGGCATCCGGAGCTATTCCCCACCAATGTCCGTCCGGAAACCCTGGCCCAGGAAGCCGCGATCCGCCAGCAAGCCGCCGAGGGAAAGCTGGCGCCTGCCCAGTTCCTGCGCTTCACCTCGCCGGAACGCACGCCCTACCCCGAAAACGACCTGGTCAACGCACGCTGGTACCCGGCCCCGGCGCACAAAGATCCGGGCCGGCCCAAACAGGCCATCGTGGTCCTGCCGCAGTGGAACTCCGACGGCTTCAGCCACAACTCCCTTTGCACCATCTTCAATCGCATGGGCATTTCGGCACTGCGCCTTTCCATGCCCTACCACGACATTCGCCGCCCCGCCGAGCTCGAGCGCTCAGACTACTCCGTCAGCGCCAACATCGGCCGCACACTCATGGCCTGCCGCCAGGCGGTCATTGAAATCCGCTGCTGCCTCGACTGGCTTCAGGAGCAGGGATACGAGCACTTCGGCGTCCTCGGAACCAGCCTCGGCTCCTGCTATGCCTACCTGGCCAGCGCCCACGATCCCCGCATCCGGGTAAACGCCTTCAACCACGCATCCACCGCATTTGGAGACGTCGCCTGGGCCGGACAAAGTACCCGCCACGTAAAGCAAGCGCTTGAAGATGCCGGCCTCACCCAGGATCGTGTCCGCGATCTGTGGGCCGCAGTCAGCCCCTGCTACTACTATCCGAAAATTGTCAGCGAAGAAGCCGGCGGGCCGCTCAAGAAAGTGTTGCTGGTCTACGCCAACTACGACCTCACCTTCCCCAAGGAGTACTCGCTCCAAGTGGTCGACGCTTTTCGCCGCTACGGCCTCGACTTTGAGCCCCGCGTACTGCCATGCGGCCACTACACAACCGGCGAAACGCCCTACAAGTTCATCGACGGCTGGTATATGGGCTGGTTTGTCTACCGCGCGTATAAGGCTCTGCGAGAAGAGAAGGCATCAGGTTTAACTCCGATCGTCGCATCTCCGAGCGAGGTCGAAGAGCAAGCTGTCTCAAGCTAACGCACCGCGCTCAAATCCAGCCGAAGCATCTTCGCGGGGTCAAGATATGCCCCCTCCCACCGCACCGCCCAGTGCAGATGCGGTCCGGTCACCCGGCCGGTCGCGCCGCTCAGCCCCAACCGTTCGCCCTGCGCGACGTGCTGGCCTTCGCGCACGTTAATCCGGCTCAAATGCATTGAGAGCGTGTACAGGCCCAGTCCGTGATCGATAACAACGCAGTTGCCCTCGTAGTAGAGCGGCCGCGCCAGCACCACTACCCCACTGTTGCCGGCCCGCACCGGCGTTCCGGTCCGGGCGCGAAAATCCATGCCCTTGTGAATACTGGCCAGCTCACCGTTGAACATCCGCCTGGTGCCGAAACTGTCGGTCGGCGCCGCGGTCACAGGGGCGCTAAAATCGCCGCTCCAAAGCGGTTCGGTTGCGCTTGTCGCAAACACCTTCTCCTTCAGCTGAGCCTCATCCTTGATCCGTTTCAGTTCGTCCGGACCGGGCTCCACAAACTTGGGCGCCACAGTCAGCGATCCGGTACGGTAGTGGGCCGCAAGAATCTCAACCGTGCGGCTAAGGTCGCGCACCCCGCCGCCCTCATTCACTTTGATCTGCAGCGACGAAGGCCCAATGGAATTCTCAACATCAACTCCTGCCAGCGCGAACCACCCATGCCCAATGTGCGCGGGGAAGAACTCCAGTGTGTGCCCCATCCATTCGCCGTTGATCTTTGCAGCAGCCGGCGCCTCCACATGAATCACCACCGGCGACCCCGCCACCACAACCGCAGGCGTAAGCGTGACGGCGGACGGCTGCGCACAAGCACGTCCAGCCAACAATCCGCCGACCAGCAGAAAAAGAGGTACCGGAGCCGCCAGCCGCACACCTGGGAATCGAGAAAGCCGCATTGTCACAAGCATAACGGTGATCGGCGCCAAGTGTTAGCTACATCGGCTACTGGTCAGTATTTCGCCTTGGATGAGCAGCCTTCCAGGCAGCCTCGCGATCCTGAACCGCGGCCAGTTCGTCCGCGGTAATGTGCATTCCGATCATCTGGCGGTTGGCTGCATATTGCGCCTGCTTCGGACCCTTTACCGCAGCGGCCAGATCCAGCCAGTAGTAGGCCTCCGCGTAGTTTTGCTCAACCCCCTGGCCCATCGAGTAGAGCGTGCCCATCGTTCCCTGCGCGGTCACGTCTCCCTGTTCCGCGGACTTCTGGTACCACCCCGCAGCCTGCGCCATGTCGCGCGGAAATCCCTTGCCCCCATCGCGATACAGCGCTGCCAGGTGCAGCTCACCGCCAATGTCGCCCTTGTCTGCCGCTTTTTGGTACCACTCTGCCGCAAGTTTGTAATCCCGCGCCACGCCCGTCCCCGCCGCATAGCTCTCGCCCACGGCTACCTGCGCCGCCGCATCCCCTGCATTCGCCTTCGCCAGCAGAACCGGATCAATACCCGCTTGCTGCGGAACCCCTTGCTCCGCGCTCGCCCTCTCCCCCGCCGCAAGCATCACAGCAGCAACCATCGTTATTGCGACAAGTGCAACCAACTGCGTTCTCAAAGATTTCTCGACCATTTATCCGAAACAATAGCAGATTCCGCCGCCACGGAATCAGATTCCGGGACCGCTCCGCGCCCTGAAGACCGGCCTCCACCCAGGCTCGCCCTGCTCAACCCTCCATGCCCGCGCTCCCTGCAATGGCCAGCTCCACCGTTTGCGATCAGGCAGCCCG
>DASRLI010000532.1:0-7239 GCA_035648535.1 Occallatibacter sp.
CACAATGCCTCCCTATTCTTGCCGGTATGCTAACCAGGCCTTTTGTCTCGCCACATTTGCCGCGGGCGGAGAAAACCCCCACCTGGCAGGTGGTCGAACTAACCTCAAGCGAGGCCATATTCAATCTGGGGATTTAGAAAAACGGCTCAAACGCTTTAATACCAACAACCTACTAGGACCGTCAAGTCACTGTCAATGGCCAGATCGTGTTAGTTTTCCGCAGGGAACGCTTCGTACGACTGCGGATTGCATACTCTTGGCTGCCGGCGCAAATCTGCGCAGTTGGATGCGTGCAATCTCAAACGGGCACCCTTCAGGCGGTCCTTTTAAGGATCGGCGGTCGAGCACATACCGTGCCTCCGAACGACCCGCAATTGTCAGCCGAGCTGAAATTGCGGAAACTCTGCATAAGCTCCAAAAGAGCGAATATGCTATCCAAACCCCGCAAAGTCATGAAACGGTGACGAAGGCTGCTCCATTGACTCAGACCCTGGAATAAACACTCGCAAGAAGATACCTTCAAATATTTATATGATTTGAATATCTTGAATCGGTGCCGGGAGGGGTTCAAAAGTACTTTTCGAATTCGGCGATGACAAATAAATCGTTGAGGAAGAGACTTAAGATGCCAGAGAAGCAACGTTCAATGGTTTCAGTCCTCATTCAAAAAGCGATGGATGAACGTCGAATCGTGGCTGCCAACCCCGAATACAAGTCGAAGAAGTTCACTGAATACAACCCTGCTTGGGCAAGCTCATAGAAAGCAAAATAAAAGTCAGCAAAGCCAAGCCCGGAATTGGATAGCCGCGTATATTATTGCCCAAAATCGAGACCTGGGGCGCCCTCGTTTCTTGGTTCGTTTGGGGCGGAGTGCCCTGCAACCTGAACAACAATTCTGGGTAGCTGTGAGTCGCTTACGGGTGCAGCGGGGTGTCGGCGCCGACGGTGGCGATCAGGGGCATACCGGGTTCGATCTGGGCTTCTTCTCCGCGAGGGAGCGCGCCGGCGATATGGACCTGCGAGGGATCTGCGATTCTCTGGGATTGCGCGGCGAGGTCGGGCGCGGCCAACGTTACGCTGGCACTGAGCGGGATGGTGACTCCATGGGCTTCGAGCGCCTGCACCTGAAACGTGAGCACGCCGGGCTTGCCGCCTTGTCCGGCCTGATCGACGCTGGTGATGGTGGCTTTCACCCGTGATCCTTTGCGCGCTACGAGCGCATCGCCGGCCAACACATTCTCGTCGAGCAGCAGCAGAATCGGGTCGCCGGGTTGCGCAGTTTCAGAGCTGACCAGAGCACCAGTTATCAGGCGCAGAGGCGTGCCTTTGAGCAGGACGCCGTCAATGGCCAGCGCCGCCTTCGGTTGCAGCGCCTGAGGACCCTGCACGGCGTAGTTGGCCTCGACAATGGAGCTGGGAAGCTTGTTGGGTTCTACTGCAAACGCCTGCAGGCGGGTAAAGGCATTGATGGTGATCGGCCCGGTGTAGCGAATCGATGCTTCGGTCGGCGTCCAGCCGTCGGTGGTGTAGTAGATCACCGCGTCCGGCGAGGGGCTGACGATAGTCACCGCAGTTCCCCGCGGCACATAGCCAGCATCAACAGAAAAGACCGGGCGCTTTGCACAACCGCAGTCCGCAAAGCTTTGGGGCGCGGGTGCGTAGTCATAATCGGCGGCTTCGTGAATTTGCCCCGGCTGTTGCTGCTGCTGAGGTGCGGGCCGGTTTGGCTGGGATGGCTGCCGGTTGGCGTCTCCTGCACTTTGCATGGACTGCTGGTTGAGCAGGACGGCCGACCCTATGGCCTGGGCTGATGCCACTCGGCCACTCACCAGGACGCATGCAAAAAGAATGACAAGCGAACCGGCTTTCATATTCCCCCCTGGCTGGGACTGATATGAACAGTTAATCAGTGTGGATGCGGCACGACAAGACCGAGGTTGCCGATTGGTCTACGACTTATGTGTGATGCGGAACGGAGTTGAAGGTCCGGCGGAGATGCGGAAGGGGATCAGAAGGAATAGGGACTCAGGACTAGGGGCCAAGGACTAGAAACGGCCTCGGTTGGGGTTCGTGCAGTCCCAGAAGTCAGAATCGAGACATGGGGCACCCGGCTGTTCTTCGCCTTCGGATTGCCCCTGAATCCGATGATCCCTGCGGCTGCCATCACCTTCAGTTCAGTCTCGGTGATCGCAAATGCACCGAGACTGCGGACAACAAAGCTGTGAATTGCGGTAGGAAGCCGTTATTCGCATTTGGAACGAGGGCTCGTGAAATTCGCTGGCCAGAGCCGGATTGGCCAGACTTAGGCATATCCGAATCGGCAAAGTTAGTGAGGGAGAAGCATGCGGCAAGCGCAAGTCTTCAGGTCTAATCACGAATGCGCTCCTGAAGACCACGAATCAATCTCTGATCCGCAATCGACCCAGATACACGACTCAAGGAAATACCGTGAGCACTGCGACAAGGTTGCTTAAGCACAAGCACCTGGCATAACAGAGGTAGCAACCATGAAAAGACGGAATAGGCGCTTCCTCGTCATTCTGCTTTTTGTGTTCGGCGCCGGTGCAGTTCTTGAGGCCCAGATGAATCCCAATTTCACCGCCATAAATTACCCTGTTTTGCGGATTTGCTCATGGTGATGCCACTGTGGGACTACCAGTCAGCGCGGTCGACCAGCGATTCCTTTACTGGCATGAGTATGGTGGAGTACGGCCTGACCCCACGCTGGACGGCGGGATTCATGGTAGAGGGGCAGAAAATCTCCGGTATGCCTACCACCTACGGCGGGATGCGGATCAATAGTTACCTTCTGCTTCTCCCGCGCGATCACCTGCTTAATTTCACTCTGTACGGGGAGTAGGAAGGCCTCAATGGGGCAGCGTTGTACAAAATGGAGGTCTCCGGATTCGGCGGCGAAGATTTGAGTGGGCCCCTGGCACAGGCGCGGAGGACGAAGGCGCGTACTTTCGAGCAGCGAGCCATCACGTATCACGATTGGGGGCGGACTAACCTTACCTTCAACTTCATCAACGAGACGGGGCTGGACAATAGCGGGAACGACTTCGGCTATGCCTGGGGGGTGTTTCGGCAGCCTGCCTATACCGCCATGGAGAAAGGCAAAAGCATGGGCGGAATGGCGATGGGCATGGCGAAAATGAAAGCGCCTCCGGTGTTCTCGCTTCATCGGCTGGGCTATGGCGTTGAGATGATGGGGGCGCTCGGCAGCACGGACCAGTTCGGCTTCGACTGGCAACGCCAGCAACAATATGTGGGTCCTGTCTTCAGCTATTCCGTATCGAAGCATTGGACCGCTCATATCGAGCCAGCAGTTGGACTTTCGGAAGTAAGCGATCCACTTGTGCTGCGAATGGGGGTCGGATATTCGATCGACCATCTTCTACATCGGCGATCACCGGCTCCGTAGGCGACGACGCGGGCTCGGCCCTGTTGAAGCGAACCGTTATTGGGGCAACAGTGCTGGTCGGTCTTATCAGTAAACAATTCGAGAGCCCCAAGGAGATGAAGCAATGAGAATGACAAAACTGCTGTTCGGAACGATCCTCGCATTCGGTCTAGCGGGCTTTCACGGTGCATCCCTGCAGGCCCAGGATGCGATGCCAAGTTCCGGCACAGGCATGAAGGACATGAAGCCGCAAATGGAACAGATGCATGCACAGATGGAGCAGATGCGCACGCAGATGGTTCAGATGCAGGCTCTCATGAAGGACGCGATGGATAAAATGGCTGCCGCTGACGCCGCGATGAAGACCCACATGGAGACGGAGCAAGCCGGCATGAAGAGCCAGATGGCGTTGCAGCAGGCCGTGGTTGACCACCTACAGACGATGTCCGACCATATGCAGGCCATGAGTGGCCACATGACCATGAAGCCGGAAGCAATGGACATGCAGAAGAAGACCGGGACGGCTATGAAGAAAGACAAAGGAATGATGGGCGATCAGAAATAAATAAGCCTGACAGTATTGAGACGCAATCAAACCGGATTCACGAACCCAGGGAGATCCCTATGAGCAGTACCACCGTTGTCAAAGACCCAGCCCGACAGGGTTCAGTCTTCTCTCGCTGCTCCTTGAGGAGGTTTTGTGAACGGATACAACATGGGGATGAACGGTTGGCATAATGGCTGGATGTGGATATTCGGGTTGGTGCTGATTGTCGCGCTGGTCCTTGTATTCCGGGCACGCAGGTGAATCTGTGCACTCGCACCGAGAAAACTGTTCACCGCTTGCAAAGACCGCGGTGAAATCATCAAAATGGAATTCACCGCGGTCAGACTCGGTGCGTTGACGTGCGCTGCATTTGACAACATCTAAGGAGCCTCTGAATAGGCGCCGCTTTGAAGGGTACGGGCTTCAGCCCGTACGTAAAGTCAGCAAAATGATTGCGGGCTTTAGTCCCCGAGGGGATGTCTTCTTCATAACAGGACTTGTTCAGAGGTTGCCTAAAGCTGATGGGACGTGAAAGGACAGTATGATCTACCAGAAATCATCAAAGCACTCGCCACAGGAAATCGACCAGAGTCTCCGCGAAGCCGCGCAGCGTCATAAATTCGGCGTTCTTCATGTTCTGGATCTCAAGAACACTCTGCATGACAAGGGGATTGATCTAGACAACGAAGTCCGAATCTACGATGTCTGCAACCCGCTTGCAGCATCGCGGGCACTGCACAAGGACTTGGCCACTGCGACCGTGCTGCCGTGCCGGATCGCCGTCTACACCAACGCCGGTGGCACAACGATTGCCACGGTGAAACCGACGGATCTCTTCGCTGCAACCGGTCTTCGGCATGCGGATACTCTCGCGCAGGACGTTGAACGAGAACTTCTCGCGATCATTGACGAAGCGGCAGCCTAAAGACGAGAAAGTCACCATCCGAGGAGTTTGCCCGGGTCCCGATTTTGGGACTTGCGTAAGCACGTAGGCCAAATCGTCGCCGCTATTCCCTCTTCTACTTATCGCACCAAGCCGATAGGCCAATCGATGCGAGGATGCGCTTTACGTTTTCGGAGGCTACATTGATGTGGTCTGTCTGTGGAAACTTGGCGTCCTCGATAAACTGCGCGGCCAGCTCTGTCTTTTCGAAGGGGTAGTCGACGGAGAGCATTACATTGCAGCTTCCCATCTCTTCGTCGGCTGCTTCCGGGTGGCGAGGCAGAGCCACAGCGGTTCTACAATTGCAGCACCTTGAAACCAATGTTCTCCACTGGCATTTTCCTTAAGGAAATACCTGCTTTCACGATGCCAGGAAGGGTGCGTAAATTGTGGAACCGCTCTAAATGTTCTAGCCTCAAGAAGTGCTCTGGACAAACCCAGCCGAAGTAGCTCTCACCGAGATCAGCCGTGCGCCGATCGTGCGCTTCTCGCTGCTGGCGCTTAGCTCCATCTTTTTTCTGGTCGATCCATTTGCGGCGATCCCTTCGTTCCTGGCCATTACGCAGAGCGCGGACCCGGTGCGGCGCAAGCGGATGGCGCGCAAAGGTGCGATAACGTGCTTCATTGTGCTGACTAGTTTTGCTGTTGCAGGGCAACTGATCTTCAGACTGTTTGGGATTACGCTGCCGGCCTTTGAGATCGCCGGGGGACTAATTCTGTTGCTGATTGGCCTGGACATGCTGCAGGCGAGGCGCTCGCAGACGCAGGAGACCCTGGGCGATGCCGAGGAAGCAGCGGCCAAGGAAGATGCGGGAATCGTTCCGCTGGGAGTGCCGATGCTGGCCGGGCCAGGGGCTATTTCGTCGGTCATGGTGCTGGTGGGCCAGGCGCCCTCGCTGTGGCATTGGCAGATGGGCGCCATTCTTGGTTCCATCGCGATTACGGCGCTGGCCAGTTACTGGGTGCTTGCCGGAGCCGGCCGGGTGCGCCAGGTGATGGGCGAAACCGGCATACGAATCCTGGTGCGCATCATGGGGTTGTTGCTGGTAGCGCTGGCGATGCAGCTGTTTATCAATGGATTGACGGATCTGGGGCTGATTGCGAGGCCTTGAAAGGCCCCCGAAAGCGAGTCATTCATCGGTGTTTCCCACAGATTCCGGGGGCTTTCCACAGGCACTGCGCTTGCTTTCCACGCACCGTGTTGCTATTCTCGGGAAGTTGCAGCAAGGCCAGCACGTTTCGTGTGCGCACAGCTTGCAATAAGAAGTAGCGTGTGCTACTCTTTGAAAGTTGCAGTCGGAACGATGATGTAGCAGTAAAGCCTCCCGGTGGCCTGATGGCCTGCCCCGATTGAGGGAAGTGGGAAGCCAAGTAATGGAACTAGTTCGCTGGGTCAGGTGAGGCAAGTGTCCCTGAACCCCTGTAGGGAATCCCTAGAGAGAACAAGCCATTGCATGACCCAGGAGTTTATCTCCTGCGAACCCTAGTGGTTCGGGCGAGTATTGCTGGCCGTTATTTGATATTTTGCGCAACGCGCTGCTTCAGCATGGGACTTCATCTTCCCGGCCGACCGGAATTCGCAACTGAGAAAAACTCAGACGAATCAAGATAATGGCTTGACACAGGGAAACAAGTTCGATATGTTTGGAGGGTTCGCGCAAAAATGACGATGCGTGTATGAGAGTGCACAAATCTGAATGCGCAGACAAGTTCGAGGACACCCCGGCGTAACAGCCTGGGCCTCGATCCAACGAGTCCGCTCAGGCGGTAACTCGAAAGGATCTTTGACAAATTGGTTGAACATGCCAGTCGTGAGAAGGGATCAAGTTTGGCTTGATCATTCTCACAAGGTAAGAGTATCTGCGCGCACCCTGTTCTTCGGAACAGATGCGCAGATGCCGTCGAACCAACTCTGACCTCCGTCAGAGAAGGTAAGACATCAGGTTTCAAACGAGAGTTTGATCCTGGCTCAGAATCAACGCTGGCGGCGTGCCTAACACATGCAAGTCGAACGAGAAAGTGGTAGCAATACCACTAGTAAAGTGGCGCACGGGTGAGTAACACGTGACTAACCTACCCTGGAGTGGGGGATAACTGAGGGAAACCTTAGCTAATACCGCATAATACCCACGGGTCAAAGGAGCAATTCGCTTCAGGAGGGGGTCGCGGCCGATTAGTTAGTTGGCGGGGTAATGGCCCACCAAGACTGTGATCGGTATCCGGCCTGAGAGGGCGCACGGACACACTGGAACTGAAACACGGTCCAGACTCCTACGGGAGGCAGCAGTGGGGAATTTTGCGCAATGGGGGAAACCCTGACGCAGCAACGCCGCGTGGAGGATGAAG
>DASRLI010000533.1:0-6349 GCA_035648535.1 Occallatibacter sp.
GAATGCGCTTCCAAGCGAGCACACCACTCAGCGATTAGATTGCCGCCGCAAGCGACTGTTGAGCAATCACGGCTTCGGCCGCGGCGAGCACACCCAGGAGCGCGCCCTCTGGATTCAACCCCATTACGCGCACGCGCACCAACCGGTTAGCCGCCATCCGCCCATCGATTTCGACAGGCAGAAAGTTCTCCGTCAGCGCGGACGTCCGGCCCACTTCCGCAAGTGCCGCCGACGTATGCATCGTGATGGCTTCCAACTCCTGACCAACAAAGCGGCTTCGATGCTCTCTGCTCTTTTCAGCGGCAAGCCAGCGCAGCGCCGCCATCCGCATTTCCACGGCTTCAGTTGCAACCGGCCGCTCCGCATGCAACGCCCATCCCCGCGTTCCCGGCCGCGGCGAAAACGGAAACAGATGCAGATAGCCAAATGGAAGTGCCCGCACCATCGCCACCGTCTCCTCGAACTCGGCGTCCGTTTCCCCAGGGAAACCCACCATCACATCCGCACCAAGCGTCAGCTCCGGCCCCGCTGCCCGCAGCAGCGCCTCCACCTTCTCCGCATAGTGCCATAGCCGGTAGCGCCTGTGCATCCTGCGCAACACAGCATCGGAGCCCGACTGCAGTGGCAGATGCGCATGGCGCGCCAATCGCGAACCACCGAACTCCGCCATCAGGCCGATCAGTTCCGCGTCCCAATCCATCGGCTCAATCGAGCTAAGCCGCAGCCGCGGAAGTTCCGTCTCGCAGAAAATTTGCCGCACCAGTCCAGCCAGCGTGTGGCGCGCATGATCCAGCAATAGAGCCCCGTGCCCCATCCTTTCCGCTTTGTTTTGCGGAAAGGGTGGGAGACCAGGAACCTCACTCCGGCTCTGCCTTTCCTCAGGAGCTGCCAAGTCCCGTCCCCACCGCCCCAGGTTGATCCCAGAAAGCACAAGCTCGTTCCCTCCGGCAGCCACAAATCCCTCTACCTGTCGAAGAATCGCTGCACGCGGCAGACTCCTCGACGAGCCACGAGTCTGCGGAATCACGCAGAACGTGCACCGATTACCGCACCCCTCCTGAATCTTGAGGTTGGGCCTTGTCTGCTCTCCCGGCACAAGTTGCGCTTCTTCAATGAAGGAGTGAGCAAAGCGATCGTCGGCCCATATAGGAGCGCCGCCCGCACGCACCGACTGCACACTCACAAGATCGCGCGCCGCAGCAGGAACCGCATTCCCGATCGTGCCCTCCCGACCCACCAGCCCCAGCGCAATCTCCGGAGCCAGCGCCTTGTGGCTGTTCCCCACCACAGCGGCCACTCCGGCCATTGCTGCCAACTCCTCAGGCGCACGTTGCGCATAGCAACCAGTCACCACAATTCGCGCCTCGGGATTAAGCCGGTGCGTACGGCGAATAAAGGCTCGAGCCGCGCGGTCCGCCTCGGCGGTAACGCTGCACGTATTTACCACCACCACATCGGCCGCCGCAGGATGCCCCTCGTCAAGCCCTGCCGCGCGCAGCAAGCCGCCAACCGCCTCGCCGTCAGCGCGCGCCGCCCTGCATCCGAAATGCTCGACGTGAAACTCCGCCACGCATCCAGTTTAGTGCCTCTCCCGTTTCTAATCACTCCCGCGTGCGTTTTCGCTCACGTCCTGCCCCGCGCCTATAATCACGTCGGCAAGAAAAGTCCATCGGAAAGAGGAGGAAAAATATGACCGGACCAGTGCAAGGGATTTATGCCGAGATGCGCTCAACTGCAACTGTCGCGATTCTGCGGCGACTCCTCCTTGCGATCTCTGCGGCAATTTTCGCGGCGATGTTTGCATCGGCGCCAATCGCCGCGGCAACCCAGCCCCGGATCCTCGTCTACACGCGCAACTACACCCCTGACGGAAAAGGATACGTGCACGACAACATCGCAGCCAGCGTGGAAGCGATACAGAAAATGGGCGCGGAAAACGGGTTTGCGGTTGACTACACCGACAATCCAGACGTCTTCGGCAACACCAATCTGAAGGAGTATGCCGCCATCGTCTTCTCCAACAGCAACAACGAGGCCTTTTCCAGCGATTCACAGCGCGACGCCTTCAAACACTACATCGAGTCCGGAGGAGGCTTTGTCGGCATTCACTCCGCTTCCGGCTCGGAGCGCAATTGGCCCTACTTCTGGTCGGTGCTTGGCGGAAAATTTGCGGCCCATCCCAAAATGCAATCCTTCACCGTGCGGGTTGTAGACCCAGATTCCCCCGCGACAAAAAACCTTCCTGCGACCTTTGAATGGACCGACGAGTGCTATTTCACCGATCACCTTAACCCCGACATTCACCCTGTCCTGGTCACAGATCGCTCAAAACTCAGTTCGCTTGAGGCGATGAAGATCGACGTTGCGAGCTTTCCGAATCCGCTGCCGCTAGCGTGGTCGCATCAATTTGATGGTGGCCGCGAATTCTATGTGGCGCTTGGCCATAACAAACAGGACTACGCAAATCCAATCCTCTACGGCATCATCGAGAACGGCATCCTGTGGTCTATGAGGCATAAGAAGTAATTTTGCCGTGGTCCGGGGGGCGCCGCCCACGTCCGATGTGTTCAATGTGGAATTGCGTGAGATAAATCTATGGTTTAGGACGGGCCAACTGTCGAGAAAAGCGATTTTCTAATTCTCCGCTTTCCCTCGAAGCACGCCCACTGCGGCGCAAGATTCGTTCTTTCAAGGCGTTACCGAAACGGCACAATTTCAGCGGCTCATCCCGGCCGATTCCACAACGCGGATTCCGGTATACTGTGGACTGACCACTTGTAATAATCGGTCAACTCTCTTATCCCATGCATTCATCCGCCACAGCTACCGTCGAGAGCATCCCGTCCGCGGAATCCAAATCCGGCACGCGCCATATCCTCAGCTTTGTTTACTTCACCTTTGTCTGCTATCTCTCCATCGGTCTTCCCCTTGCTGTGTTGCCCCCTTACGTTCACCTGCGCATGGGTTACAGCGCCGTACTGGCTGGGCTGGTCATCAGCGTCCAGTACATTGCCACGCTCGCCAGCCGCCCCTGGGCGGGCCGCATCTCCGACCGTGCCGGCGCCAAGGTGTCAGTGCTATGGGGCATGGGAGCTTGCACTGCCAGCGGCGCCATGCTGGTGGCCGCTGCCGCCATGCACCTGATCCCCTGGCTCAGCTTCTCCGCCCTCATTGCCAGCCGCCTGATCCTGGGCATCGGCGAGAGCCTGGGATCTACCGGGGCCACTTTATGGGGCATCACCAGCGCAGGGCAGGAAAGCACCGCCAAGGTCATCTCCTATAACGGCATCAGTACCTACGGCGCCATGGCATTGGGCGCGCCGTTGGGCGTGATTCTCGATGCGCAACGGGGCCTGGCTTCGATCGGCCTGCTTACCATCTTCGTTGGTGCGGTCAGCCTGGCTATCGCCCTCCGTAAGCCTCCGGTTCCGGTTGTTCATGGCGTGCATCTTCCCTTCAGCCAGGTGCTGGGCCGCGTGGCTCCGCATGGCATGGGCCTTGCCCTCGGCGGAGTCTGCTACAGCGTGCTGGCCACATTCATCACGCTCTTTTATGCCAGCCGCCACTGGAACGGCGCCGCGCTCTGCCTCACGTCTTTCGGCGTGGCGTTCATCGTGGCGCGCCTGCTCTTCATCCAGACCATCAACCGGTTCGGCGGGTTCCCGGTGGCCATGGTCTGCCTGACGGTGGAGTCGTCGGGGCTGTTTCTGTTGTGGCAGGCGCACTCGACGTGGATGGCCATTGCCGGCGCGGCTCTCGGTGGATTCGGCTTCTCGCTGGTCTTTCCTGCCATTGGTATCGAGGCCGTCAAGCGTGTCCCGGAAAACAATCGCGGCACTGCCCTCGGCGTCTACACCGCCTTTGCCGACGTCTCCTTCTTCCTCACCGGCCCACTGGCTGGCGCCGTCATCGGCATGTACGGTTATGCCAGCGTCTTCCTGTTCGCATTAATCAGCGTGCTCGCTGCCCTGGGAATTGTCATCATCCTGCGCCAGTTTCAGGGCGACTCCTCCGAGAGCGCATTGAACTAGGGATCGCTGTTCAGGGCTCGGTGTAGTTTTTCCCCGTCAATGAGAAAATGGCTTGACGACCATTTGGCAATGGTTCGGTTTGAAGGGTACGGGCTTCAGCCCGTACAAGAAGGAATGCTCAGGAAATCCTCCGGGCTTTAGCCCCCGAGGGAATGTCTCCTTCAAACTGACCCATTACTGACGATTCCCCTTTGAAGGCGCATCCGTATGAACCGAAAGATTGCATGGGCAGCCCTGTTTCTTTCCACGTCTGGAATCCTTGCACAGGCACCTGCACCAAGCCCCAGTCCAGCGGCTCGCCCCAGTTTCAAAGCGTTTGAAGTGGCGACCGTAAAGCGCGTCGCTCCCGATGCCAAGGCCAGCCGATTCATTACCATGCAGGGCACCAATCGTTTTGCCGGAAAGAATTACACCCTCAAGCTGCTCATCGCAGCCGCATACGATCTCAATCCACGAACCATTCTTGGCGGCCCGGCGTGGATCGAATCCTATCACTACGACATTCTTGCCGTAACTCCTGGCGAGGTCCGGCCCACGCGAGACGAGCAAATGTCGATGCTGCGCAATCTCCTTGCCGACAGGTTCAGCCTCAACTTCCATCGCGAACAAAAAGAATTCTCAATCTACGTTCTCGAAGCTGCGAAGAGCGGTTCAAAGCTCAAGCCGAGCACTACGCCGCCGGATGATCCTGCCAAGCTCATCAGCACCGTCTATCCGCAGCACATCCTGCTGCCGGCGCGCAACACAACCATGGGCGAGTTTGCTTCACTGTTGCAGCGTGCCGTCCTCGATCGCCCGGTCGTGGACCAGACCGGACTCGAGGGAAGATACGACTTCGATCTCCAGTGGGCTCCCGACGAAACTCAATTCGGCGGAGAGGTGCCAGTAGCCCCATCAGACGCACCGGCCGCTCCACTTTTTTCGGCGATTCAGGATCAGCTCGGCCTGAGATTGATTGCCACCAGGGGACCAGTGAATGCGTTGGTAGTCGACAAAGCAGAACGCCCCTCGGCAGATTAACCGCAAATTCATGAGGCCAGTTTGAAGGGTACGGGCTTCAGCCCGTACATTAATCCTGCAAATCATCAATCCTGCAAAATCGATGAGAGCTATACAACTTCCGGAAAAACTCATTCCGGTGAAGGGTACGGGCTTCAGCCTGTACGTTAATTCAGCAATATCCTGGTGGGCTTTAGCCCCTGAGGGAATGACGGTGCAGCTTGGGGAGCTCAATCAGAGGTTCTCTACCGCGCGCTATACTCCTCGTCCGTGACCTTCTCCAGCCACACAACGCCCACGCCCTTTTCATCGACCTCCTGAAGAGCCATGTGCACGATGGTGTTGCCAGGCGCAGCTCCGTGCCAGTGCCGCGCGCCGGGCTCAATCATCACCGTATCGCCAGGATGAATCTGCCTGATCGATTCGCCATCAAGCTGCACCAGGCCCAATCCCGTCAGAACATGGAGCACCTGGCCCAGCGGATGCGTATGCCACGCAGTGCGCGCACCTGGCTCAAAGCTGACGCGGAAAAATCGCACCCGCGATGGCTCCGCACCGACGGCAATCTCATCAATCCACACGCTTCCTGTGAAATATTCCGCTTCGCCCTTGCGGCTGGTTCGATCCCTGCTGCTCACAATCTTCACTGCAACCTCCTCGCGCATGCGCAGACTCGATTGTAATAACGCAGCCTCAACGATGCACAATGCGTTGACACAGCCAATGCGATTGGCTAGAGTTTCTGGCTGGCGCGTCGCTTCCTGCTTCGCGTCTTGAACACATACTCTTATTCCATCTCCTCATTGAAGGAAGAATTCATGGCCAATCCCGCAGGGTCAAAGAAGTGGGTCACAGTAATGGGCAGCTTTGTAGCGGACCTGGCCTTCCGCACCGATCGCGTCCCGGCATGGGGCGAAACGCTGATGGGGCAATCGTTCAAGCTGGGCCCGGGCGGCAAGGGCTCCAACCAGGCCGTGGCTGCTGCGCGCGCCGGCGGCAAAGTCAGTTTCATCTCCAAGCTCGGCCCCGACCCGTTCGGCGACATGGCGCGCGGCCTTTACGAAACCGAAGGCATCGACACGCAATTTCTTTTCCGCACCGCGAGCGCCACCGGCGCAGCGGCCATCATTGTCGATGCCGCGAAAGGCGAGAACGCCATCATCGTTGTGCCCGGCGCATGCTTTGAAGTCACCTCTGGCGAAGTGGATCAGGCCCGCGAACTCATTGCCGCCTCCAGCATCTTCGTCGCCCAGCTCGAGCTCTCGCTGCCCGTCGTTGAATACGGCCTTGCGTTGGCACACGCTCTTCACGTTCCAACA
>DASRLI010000534.1:0-2539 GCA_035648535.1 Occallatibacter sp.
GGCAGCATCGTGATTCCGGAAGCCCTGCGCGGCTATCTCAACGCCGAGCGGATCACGGCATCGGCGGAATTGAAGTGATTTGACCCCCGTCGCGCGCTTCGCAAAGGCCGGCTGGCGCCTCGCGTACGGTTGCGCGGCGGTCATCGGATTTCTGCTGATTCTGATTACTTTCACGCCGGTCTTTCGCTACTGCGTCTCGGCGCTTTCCACACCCTTGGGACCGCAGGACTTGGATACCTTGATCGTGCTGGGTCAGGACACTACCCAGCCGGACATGCTGGGGATCGGGTCGTACTGGCGAAGCTTTTAACCTAAAAACGGCAGTTAGCCAGTAGCGTTGGCGAAGCGGGGAGCACTTCCAAGGACTTTTCCTCGCAGGAAGGCGCGAAATGCGGCACTGAGGATGATCCTCCAGCGCCCGCCATGAGTCCACTGCTCCGCACCGGAGGAAATTCGTTTGAGGAAGCTGCTGACATTGCTCAGAACCGTGCCGGTCAGTGAGGCTTTCGCGTGCATGCTGGTGACGTCCACGGTAATCTGGTTGGCGTGTTTGGTTCGTCTGGCAATGCCAAACATCGCCAGTGGCCGGGACGTGATCGCTTCAGCGTGTTGCTCCGGCAGCCCCAGCCGCATGAAGATCGTCCACCAGTTGTAAATCAGGGCGGTCATGCGCGCCATGATCTGGCACCGCTTGCTGTCCTGCGTGGTAAAACCCGCCCAGCCCCACTGGTTCTTCAATTCGTCGAAGTTGTTTTCCGCGTCTCCGCGGTCGCGGTAATGCTGCGCGATGGCCCGCACTTCATCGCCGAGGGAAGTGATCAGGACGGCGTATTCATACCGCACGCCACAGTGCTCCGTTTCGGGCAGATCGAGCTTCATCTGGCGCGCGGCTTTGCTTTGTCTGGCCGGTTTCTCCGGCTCCGCAAGATCCCGCAGCGGTCGCCTTAATAACACAACCCGGCGCTTCCTCTTCCAGCCGCTGAGCTGCAGTTCGGTGTCCAGCCCCTGCCAGTTCTGGCCGGCGTCCACCCAACTGTCCTTGCCGAACATCCTGCCCATCAGTTTCTTCACATTCGCCGTCTGCTTCAACTTGAACAGGTACGCAATGCCGCGCTCCTCGGCGCCCTGCATCGCGCGATCCGTCCCCCATGCACAATCGCCCCGCAGAAATGACGGCGCCCGCCCGCTCTCCTTCAGGCCGCCCAGCAGACTCCACAACTCCGGTTGCGCGAATGAAGATGCCGTCTGGTTGCCGGCCTGGACTTCCACATCCACCACGAGCCGCGGATTCGCGATGAAATAACTATGGAAGGCATGCGACGGGCGGCCCGGTTTGGTCGGATTGTAGCCCACTTTGGCGTCTTCCCGATGGCCGTACAAGAGCTTGACCGTTGAATCCATGTCCAACGCCCACGGCTCGTCCAGCAAAGGTTCGTAACTGGCCTTCAGGTGCTTCTTCAGCCATTCGCCGGCGAGTTTCCCGTCCAGCCCCTTCAGCGCCCGCCGCGCCGAATCTTCGCTCACTACCTTCTTCATTCCCAACAGCTCCGGGTTGACCCCGTCGTTTCGTATCGCGCTGATGTGGGCGTACCGGTTGTGCCCCGCCAGTACCGACAGCAGAATCGTGCCCAGCACATCCCGCTTATGGGGCGCGTTCGAACTCGCGTACTCCAGCGGACTGTCGGCCACAAAAGCTTCAAACAGCCCGCTCGTCTTCAGAAACTCCGTGAAGAACGGCAACAACCCCAATGTGCTTACCGCCCCGTCCGGTACCCAGCGGATCTGCACCTTTCCCGCAAATGTGTCCAGACTCGGAGCTTCCACAGCCAGGTTAAATCCACCTCCTCCCCATTCACCCACAGGGTGACCCTTCAGCAGTGCCTTTTCTTCGGTCATCCTCAACAGTATCAACTGCTTCTGAAGTTCAGCCGCTTTTCAACTGCCGCTTTTAGGATCATGGGCCACTTCCATCCTTGACAGTGTGCAATTATTGCTGTAGCAATAAATCAGGTGGATTTTACCTTCGACCCTGCCAAAAGCGCGAAGAACATAGCCGAGCGCGGCTTGTCCTTTGCGCTTGCCGCAGAACTCGATTGGGAAGCCCGCACTCATCGTGGAGGATGCCCGACACGACTACGGTTGAACTTCGCTTGCGTGTTCTGGCTCTCCTGCATGGTCGCCTGCACACCGTCGTTGTCACCCCACGAAAGGATGAACTTCGCGTTATCAGCTTCAGGAAAGCTAACCGGAAAGAGGAACAATTGTATGAGCAACACTCGAAAACCTGGCCCCTCGCGCCCTGACGCAGACAATCCCGAATGGACGCGGCAGGACATGGCCAAGGCCTGCCCGGCGGCTGAAGTGCTGCCGGGGCTTATCGGCGCGAAGGCAACGGAAGAACTGTTTCGGCGCGGCAGAGGCCGTCCGCCGAAGGCAACCCGCAAGGTGAATCAGACAATTCGCCTTGACCCGGAGGTACTTGCCGCCTACCAGCAGGAGGGCCGCGGCTGGCAGACGCTCATCAACACGGTGTTGCGCA
>DASRLI010000535.1:0-7009 GCA_035648535.1 Occallatibacter sp.
TTAAGGCCGGTTTCGTAAAAGAAAGGATAATGCGGAAATCGAGGAAAAGGCGTCAGAAAAGACAAGGATGGTTCAGGACGGCATCCCAGATATCAACGGCGTGATTTGGGATGCCGTTTGTTTTCTTAGTGAATGTCTTGCATGGCGCCATTGAGGCCCTCGAAGATGGCATCAAATTTGCCAGTTTCGGCGGCGAAGCGCAGCGGCTCCACGTTCTCCACGCAGATTTCGGCCGGAGTGGGCTGGATCTTGAAAATCTCCATGACTTCGGCGATGAACTTGCCGAGAGGCATTGCGCGCGGATCGGAGGCTCCGCCCATCAGATCGGTGGCCACGTAGGGAGGAATGAGTTCGAGAACTTCAGTTGTTGTGGCCCGAAGTTGGTAGCGAAGCGACTGGCTGTAGGAATGCATTGCTGCCTTGGTAGCGCAGTAGGTGGGCGTTAGGGCGAGAGGCAGGAAGGCCAGGCCGGAGGAGACGTTGACAATGGTGGAACTGGGCTGCCTTTGCAGCAGCGGCAACAGCGCAGCGGTCAATCGGATCGGGCCAAGCAGATTTGTGGTGACAATGGCTTCGGCGTCGGCCAGATCGGGCTGCTGGGCAAGGAGTTTTTCCGCCCGCATGATGCCGGCGTTGTTTATCAGGACGTTGAGAGAGGGAAACTCTGCGGCTGCCTGAGCAGCAAAGGTACGAATGGCGGCCGGGTCTTGAACATCCAGGGTGAGCGACTTCATACCGGGGTTGGCCTTGGTGGTCTCGTCGAGGGCTTGTTTACGGCGCCCGGTGATGACTACCAGGTTGCCAAGAGCGTGGAAGGCCTCCGCCAGTCCGCGGCCGATGCCGGAGCCTCCGCCGGTGATGAGGATGGTGTTTCCGGATAGCTTCATAGTGTCTGAATGCCTCAACGATGAATTTTAGAATATGGATGAATTCTAAAGGCCTGGAGCACACATGTGGTTTGAGGGCCGAGTCCCGAAGTGGCGGCTGGCGGTTCTGAAGGCTTTTATCTGGCAGATTGCGCTTTAGTTGTATCCATTCCCCCCTCTGCCTGCGAATCCTGCGAATATAGAAGGGAAGGCTGGAATGGCCTGCCCGGCTTTGGGCAAAACCGCTCCAGGTGAGATTCCCCATGCAACATGTTGCGTTGATCTACAACCCTGCTTCGGGTCAACATTCCACGCGGCGCAAGGCGGCCGTCGAGGAAGCGATGGCCGTGCTCGGCGAAGCTGGCATTGCGGCTGAGGCGTTCATCACCGTTGGGGTTGGAAGCGCCACACTTCATGCGGCTGAGGCGATCCGCAAGGGCTGCGACACGGTCCTCGCCTGCGGTGGCGACGGCACTGTTCACGAGATTCTGCAGAGCCTGGTGGGGACGGATGTTGCTCTCGGAGTGATTCCGCTGGGGACCGCCAACGCACTGGCCGCTGACCTGGGTTTGATTGCTTCACCTGCAAAGGTCGTGCGCAGACTCATGGACGCTGCTCCAGCTAGAGTGTCTGTCGGGCGCATCCACTACCACGACACAACCGGTCACCCCGCGTCGCGTTATTTCACCGTTGCTGCCGGCGTGGGAGCGGACGCACTGCTGATGTCGCGGATGGACGCGCGGCTCAAGCGGCGGCTGGGTTATGTGCTCTATCTTGTCGAGGCCTTCCGCGTCTGGGCTACACACACGTTTCCGCTGTTCGAGGCGGTTCTTCCGGCCAACGGGAGTGGTGACAAGCGCGTAGTCGAGGTCTCGCAACTGCTGGCAGTGCGCGTGCGCTCGTTTGGAGGGGTTCTGCGCTATCTGGCTCCGGGCGCCAGCCTGCGCAACGGCAGCCTCAGCCTACTGGCCTTCAAGACCCGCAGCCGCTTTCGCTACCTGCTTTTCCTGCTTGCGGTGATTGCACGGCGCCACACCTTCGCCCGCGAAGTTGAGCTCATTCAAACTGAGTCGATCGAATGCCGCGCCCTTTCCGGTTCAAACGAATCGTTCTTTGTGGAGGCGGATGGCGAAGTGCTGGGACTGCTGCCGGTGCGAATTGAAGTTGTGCCCCATTCGCTCAGCCTGCTGGTCCCGCACGGCGCGCAGCCTTAATCCTGCAAATCGTCACTCTTGCCCGCCACCCGTTGGCAACTTTGCGGCAGCCTGCTCTCCCATTGATTTCTGAGTTGTGCCATCTGGCGCATTAGCCAGGCTTGGAAGAGGCTGCGGCATGGGCTGCGAATCCAGCAACGCCAGCCATGTCCTCGCATTTTCGTTCCCCTGATCGGAGGCTTTCATGAGCCATGTGCGAGCCTGTACCCGGTCCGGCGCCACCCCAAGACCCTGCAAATATATGTAGCCGAGATTGCTTTGCGCGGTTGCCGACCCTTGCTGAGCGGCCTTGCTGAACCAAATAAGCGCCTGCGCGTAATCCTGTGGGGTTCCCCACCCCTTGTAGTACATAAGTCCGAGATTGTCTTCGGCGGCCGCGAACCCCTGCTGCGCAGCCTTGCTGAACCATGCGAGCGCCTGCGCGTCATCCTGCGCTGTGCCCGAGCCTTCCTGATACATCCAACCGAGATTATGTTGAGCGTTCGGATTGCCCTGACTGGCGGCTTTGCTGAACCATGCAAACGCCCGCACGTAGTCCACCGCCGTTCCCTGGCCGCGGAAGTACATGGAGCCAAGGTTATTCTGCGCAGCCTCTAATCCCTGATCCGCCGCTCTGCTGAACCATGCGAGCGCCCGTGGATCGTCCTGTGTTGTGCCAAGGCCCTGGCTGTAGAGAATGCCGAGACTATTCTCGGCATTCGGATTGCCATGCTGCGCGGCCTTGCCGTACCAGATGAGCGCATGTGCGTAATCTTGCGCTGTTCCTGATCCGTTCTGGTACATAACGCCGAGAAGATTTTCCGCTTCCGCATAGTCCTGCTCAGCCGCCTTGCTGATCCAATTGAATGCCTGCTCGGGATCCCGTTTGGTTCCCTTTCCGGTTGCATACATCAGACCAAGGGATGTCTGGCTCTTGGCGCTGTCCTGGTTGGCTCCTTGCTGATAAGCCGCAATGGCTTCGGAGTATTTTCCCTTTTCATAGAGTGCGGTTGCTCGACCCTCAATTGCGGCAATGGAGGTTTCGCGGCTCTTCGTGCCGGCATGGGCAGCAACAGCGATAAGGCAGATGAATGCGCTCCATAGAGCACAGTGGCGCAGTCGTTGCATGGCGGGGACCTCCGCGAGCATGGGGACGAATCAGTTGTTTGAAACCCCGGCGAGGGAAGGGAAGAGCCGGGTCAGTAAAAGATTATTGGGGACACTTTTCTTAATGTCAAGGATAATGTTGTTGTTCTTCTGAGTACCTACGGGTTATGCGGTGGAAATTCAAGGGACCCTGATCTCTGAGCCCATCCGACGCATCCGCTCGAGTTGATCCAGGACGTGCCGACCCTGCTTATCATTCGAGTCAGTGATGACGGTGAAATGCTGGCTGCTGACTTCGATCCACTGCTCAGGCGCAGCGAAGGCCCGGCTGCAAAGGATAGCCGCCACAATCAATAAGATTGCAAACCTGAGTAGCATGATGCAGGCCAGTCTGACAGGATAATCTCCCGGTCCAAGCTCCTCGTAATCCTACGGCTCGCAAGAAACACGAAGGATGTGGCATCCGGCAAAGGACCGTGCGAGACGGGGAGAACCCCCAGATCTCATCCGCCGCGGCGGACGAGACCTGAGGCGCCCATTCGTTCGAATTTGTGGGAATGGAGCGCGCCGCGATTTATTTATTCAGCGGCTTCCTCGCAAAGTAATACAGCGAAAACGCCAGCGCCAGAAATGCTACGACGGAGACGCTATTGCTATACAGGAAGGTATGCGGCAGGCCGATAGGGTTGTCCCTGTTCCAGGTGGTTTCGTAGAACTTGAAGGCCACTCCAATCAAGCCCATAATGCCGCCCGCTGCAATAAGCCCCGACGCGAATAGCGAACCCGCCGATACATCGCCCTCGTCGGAACCGCCGGCCTTCTTCACTGCCGAGTCCACCAGGTAGCGCACAACGCCGCCCGTGAAAATGGCCAGCGTGGTGCCGATCGACAAATACGCGCCCACGGCAAACGAGAGCGAGCGGACGCCGAGCAATTCGACACCGATAACAAGAAAGACGCCCAGCATGACCAGTCCCCAGGGCAACTTTCTGCTCAGGATTCCGTTGATGACCGTGGCCATCAGACGGGCCTGGGGCGCAGCGGCCTTTTCGCTTCCGATGCCGGGGATCCACTGCACTTCAATACGGCCGCTGGTCGGTGAATAGAGGTATTTTCCGTCGGCCAGCTCCGGGGAACCAAGCGCGTTCAGCACCACGTACTCGCTCTTGTGGTGGAGCGTCGATGTATTCGGCCCCTTCACTGTAAATTGATCCATCAGTCCGTGCGGGTCCTGCTGCACGGCTACTCCTGGATGCGAAGCGCTCAGGTTCCATTCCCTTGGAGCTTCCCTGAACTCCTGCAAGCCCTGGTTCATCAGGTTGAGCGTAACGCCAATAGCGATGGTGGAGACTGTGATGCCAATGAGGAATGCGAATCGCTGCTTGATTGGCGTTGCCCCGAGGAGGTAACCCGTCTTCAGGTCCTGCGAAGTATCGCCCGCCTCAGCCGAAGCGATGCAGACCACGCCGCCAATCGTAATGGCCAGCGCACCAAACGCCGGAGCGGTCCACCCGTTCACCAGAAAGATGGCCGAAGTGGCCATCAGCGTGGCAATAGTCATGCCCGAAATGGGGTTGGCGGAACTGCCGATTAGGCCGACAATGCGGGAACTGACGGTGACAAAGAGAAAACCAAAGATGATTATGAGCACCGATGCGCCCAGATTCGCCAGCAGACCCACCTGCGCGCCCGGAACCGGTTTGAAGGTAAGGAATAGAAACATGATAACGATGAGGGCAATCGATCCGGCTACTGCAAAGCCCATCGACAGGTCATGTTCCGTGCGCAGCGGCGCGGCGCTATCAGCCGAGCCAGTTCCGCGCATGTTTTTGAACCCGGAACGCAGCGCGCCGATGATTGTCGGCAGCGTCTTGAAGAGCGTGATGAGCCCGGCCGCGGCGACTGCCCCGGCGCCCATGGGCCGGATATACGTCGCCCACAAATCGCTGGGGCCCATCTGCGCGATAGGCACGGTGCCTGGATAGATAGGCGTAGTCAGGTTCTTGCCGAAGAAATACAGAAGCGGCATGAGTACCAGCCACGAAAAGACGCCGCCGGAGAAGATGATGCCAGCCGTCTTGGGACCGATGATGTAGCCCACGCCCAGATATTCGCTGGTTGCGTCGGCCTTGATTGAAGCGCCCTTCAGCACGTGGTCGGGGCCAAAGTCAGGCCGATACTCCGGCGTGCCAGGCCACGCGCCGAAGAGATTCTCATTCTGGAATGCCGCATAGACCGCGCCCAGGCCGAGGCCGAAAAAGACGCGGCTGGCCGTCGAGCCTCCGCTGGCGCTCGCCTTGATGACGTCGGCGCATGCCGTTCCCTCGGGAAATTGCAGAGTGCCGTGCTCTTCGACAATCAGTGGGCGCCGCAGCGGCACCATGAAAAACACTCCGAGGTAGCCGCCGATAAGCGCCAGCATGAAGATCCTGAAGTATTCGAGATCGAAACCGAGGAAGATCAAAGCCGGCAGGGTGAAGATGACGCCCGCAGCGATCGATTGGCCTGCGTTGCCGGTGGTCTGCACAATGATGGTTTCAAGAACTGACGGGCGGCCTTTATGCCGAAGCAGGCTGGTGGAGATGACCGCAATTGGAATGGACGCGGCCACCGTGAGGCCGGCCTTGAGGCCAACATAGACGGTAACTCCACCGAAGATGATGCCGAAGACTGCGCCCAGCAACACGGCGCGCAGGGTGAATTCCGGACGGTCTTCACCGGCAGGGACAAAGGGTTGAAAGTCGGGCACTGGCAGCCTCCAAATGATTGCTTATGAAACTCGAAGAGAATTCCCTGAATGGAAGAGGATAGAGCACTGGCCCCTGTATCCGCCAGCAAACACGGGCAGTAGCGGCAGCATTCTGACCGTGGAGCCAGTTGGTTGGATCGGGTTACGGTCATGGCGCCAGAACTCGGCGCCAGGTTCAGGTAATCATTCTCCTAACACCAAAGTGACAGGCATCGGGATCTTCAACCATTTGATTTCTGTAGACATGAGTGCTTCGCCTACGCCAGAATTCTAACGATCAGAGGCCAGTCGCTGTCACGCTGGGGCCCTTCCTGCAAAAGTTAAAGGAGACACCATGATTCGAAAACTAGGGAAAGCTGTGCTCCCTATTGTCGCGATTCTTACGATCGCTGTGATTGCCGGTCAGGCGCAGTCCGTAATGACGCATCATGTTCGGGACGATGTCCGCAACGGCCAGGCCCAGGCCACGGGCCGTCTTCCCTTGAACCAGGTTCTGCAACTTGACCTGGTTCTACCAATCCGCGATCAGGCCGGACTCGACAGCTTATTGCAAGATCTCTACGAACCCACCAGCGCCTCCTACCGCCAGTTCCTCACTCCGCAGGAGTTCACTGCCAGGTTTGGCCCCACGCAGGAAAGCTACGATGCTGTGGTTCGCTTTGCGAAGACTTACGGCTTCCAGGTCGTCGGCGGTTCGCACGATGCCATGGATGTGCAGGTGAAGGGCACGGTGGCGGTCATAGAGGCTGCTTTCCATGTGAACATGCGGACCTTCAAGCACCCCACGGAGAACCGCGGATTCTTCAGTCCGGATGGTGAGCCGACTCTGGATCTCCCCTTCAACCTGTGGCATATCTCCGGCCTCGACAATTACTCAATTCCCAAACCCCTAGTGGCCAACAGGGATGACTTTGCCAAAGCGCATGGCATCGCGCCTGAGGCTGTCGTGTCTCATGCCACTACCGGCTCTGGTCCTTCCGCGTCCTTCCTCGGCACTGACATGCGCACGGCCTACTACGGCAGCGGCAAGCTCACCGGCGCAGGCCAGAACCTCGGCCTTCTCGAGTATTACGGAACCAATCTCGCCGATCTAA
>DASRLI010000536.1:0-6412 GCA_035648535.1 Occallatibacter sp.
TGCCGGAAGCACCGTGACCGGGACACTGGATGGGCTGCCGACAACGCCCGCCGAGATTCACGACGGCAAAGTGGACGGCGACACAGTCACTTTCTCAGTCACCACCGATTACCAGGGCAGTCCGGTAAAGCTGGTGTACAAGGGAAAGATCTCGGCGGACGAAATCAAGTTCGCGTTTGGCACCGAAGACGGAAGCTGGGGCACGGAACTGACGGCTACCAAGACTATTTAGAAGCAGCTTCCAACTCCTGGCTTTTATCGGCTCGCGCCGGAAAATTGCTGCATGGCCGGCGCAGCCTGATTTAACCGTAGTACGCAGTTGCCCGTGTGGTTCCCCGGCGCTGTTCAAATCAACCAACCGCTGGGTGTGGTACATTGTGCCCACGGCTGTGCCGTCTTCATTCCCCTTTCTTTCCTGCTGAAACCAAAGCTTTGCCTGAGGTGAGCGCCCATGGCTGCTGCCGGTTCTATGCACGCGGTGGATCCATCTTCGGATATGGAAGAAGCGGCGCGCTTGGCGCTCGTCGGCGAGTCTGCCCAGCGCAAGGCTGCATGGCGGCTCTTGCCGGTGATCGCGGTGGGCTACGGCCTTGCCTACATGGATCGCATCAATATCAGCTTTGCCTCGCTCCAGATGAATAAGGAGCTGCACTTCAGCGCAGCGGTGTATGGATTTGGCGCGGGGTTGTTCTTTATCGGCTATGTGCTGTGCGAGGTGCCGTCGAACCTGTTGCTGCTCCGCTTCGGGGCCAGGCGGTGGCTGGCACGCATCATGTTTACCTGGGGTCTGCTGGCAGCAGCGATGATGTTCGTGCGCACGCCGCTGGAGTTCAATGCGCTGCGGTTTCTGCTGGGTATGGCGGAGGCAGGATTCTATCCCGGGGTGGTCTATTACCTGACGCTGTGGTTTCCCGCGCGAATGAGAGCGCGGGCGGTGAGCCGGTTCTATGTCTCCCTGCCGCTGAGCTCGGTGGTAATGGGCTCGCTGGCCGGGTGGCTGCTCGGACTGGGCGGGACGCTGGGGCTCTCTGGCTGGCAATGGCTGTTTCTTGTGGAAGGTTTGCCGACAGCGGTATTCAGCCTGGTGATTCTTAAGATGCTGCCGGACAACCCTGCCAAAGCCGCCTGGCTTACAGCAGACGAAAAAGCGTGGCTCGAATCCCAACTGAAGGCCGACGGCGCGAAGGCGCACCTGGATCACACTGCCGGAGTGGCACAGGCGTTGCTTTCGCCGAAAGTGTGGATGATCGGCGCCTACTTCTTTTTCGCGCTTACGACCAGCTACGCCTACAGTTTTTCCGCACCGGCGATTCTCGTGGGAGTCACCGGTTGGAGCACAACGAATGTTGGATTCCTTGTTGCATGCTTCGGACTAGCCGGTGCGGCGGGGATGATGCTGAACAGCGCTCACTCCGACCGCAGCGGTGAGCGGCCGCTGCATTGCATCGTTCCCTGCGTCGTGATGGCGGCCGGCTATTTGACGGCGAGTTATGCGAAGGTGCCGTGGTTGGTGGTGGCTGCTCTGGCGGCCAGCTTCACCGCTTTCATGGCCATGCTGGGGCCGGCAAACGCGATCCCCATGCAGTTTCTGGCCGGGCGTGCGGCGGCGGCGGGCCTTGCGGCCATGAACACGATCACCATGTTCGCCGGCTTTGTCGGCCCGTACTGGATGGGCGTCATGAAGGACTACACCGGGAGTTATCAGGTAGGACTCAGAGGCCTAGTGTTGCCCTGTCTGCTTGCAGCGGGAACCATGTTTGCATTGACCCGGAGCCTGGCGCGCCGGCCGGCGGCTCCCGCGGCAACTCTCGCGCAGGAATCAGCCTGAAGGACTCCGCTCGCGCTGGGAGTCAAATCCCGAAACGCAAACGTATCAGGGCACCAAAAAATCCTTCGCAAGTCACTTCGCTCTCAATTACACTGCAAACGTCCGCTTCAATGCGGCTTCCCTCCCGTCGGTTGCCTGCGCTGCTCGCAGGTTTCGATGGGATCCTTCCCCTAAGGACAACCAAAAGTAAGCGACCATAAGGAGGTCAACATGAGTCTGTCCGCAACCGCCCCTGCACAGGGGTCTGGAACAGCGCCCGCACCTTCACCCGATCACATTCTGCAAATGGGCCTGTCGTTCTGGGCCTCGAAGGCGCTGTTGAGCGCCGTGGAGATGGAAGTCTTTACCGAGTTGGCAAAGCACCCTGAGGATCTGGAGACGTTGACCGGCCGCATGGGTTTGCATCCGCGCTCCTCGCGCGATTTTCTTGACGCACTGGTGGCGCTTGGATTTCTGCAGCGCAACGACGGAATCTACTCGAATACGCCGTCAACTGACTTGTTTCTCGACAAGGCGAAACCATCGTACATCGGCGGCATGCTGGAGATGGCAAACCGGCGGCTCTACCTGCACTGGAACAATCTGACGCAGGCGCTGAGGACCGGCCAGCCGCAGGGCGAAGCGGGACCAAACGCGGAGACGTTTGCCGCGCTGTACGCCGATCCGGCCAGATTGAAGGGATTCCTGCGAGCCATGACGGGCGTGAGTCGCGGCGGCAACCTGGCAATTGCGGCGAAGTTCCCCTGGGCGAACTACAGGACAGTGGTCGACGCAGGGCCGGCTCAGGGCGATTTACTGACGCAGGTCTTGCTGAAGAACCAGCACCTGCTGGGCATCGGATTTGACCTGCCGGAAGTGGGTCCGATCTTTGAAGAGTATGTTGAAGCCAACGGACTGTCGTCGCGGCTGCAATTCCAGCCGGGAAGTTTCTTCACCGATCCGATACCTGGCGCCGACGTGATTATGATGGGCCACATTCTCCACGACTGGAACCTGGAAGAGAAGCGCATGCTGATCGCCAAGGCGTACGATGCTCTCCCCAAGGGCGGCGCGCTGCTGGTCTACGAGGCCATCATCGACGACGACCGGTCAAAGAATGCCTTTGGTTTGCTGATGAGCCTGAACATGCTCATCGAAACCCCCGGCGGCTTTGATTACACCGGGGTGGACTGTGTGGGCTGGATGAAGGAAGCCGGCTTCAGTGAGACCCGCGTGGAACATCTGATCGGACCGGATTCAATGGTGATCGGAATCAAGTAGAATTCCGACGAAGGTCGATCGGATGAAAATGCGGATTCGTTTTTGCTTGCTTGCGGCGGGTGTTTCTCTTTTGGCAATGCGCGGGGCGGGATTACAGGCTTCGGCCGGCAGTCCCGCGCAGGCGCCCCCGAGTTCTCCAATTCCGGCGCCGCACCTAAACGCGCCGCTCGGACTAATCGAACGAATGCCGGGTGACGGCAAGGGTGCCTACAAGACTCACACCTACCGCGACCTATTTGCCGAGCAGGGGCACGCGCCGGCCGAGAGCCTGGCCAGAATCGAAAAGGCATTCCAGCAGCTGTTCCATGGCGATGGGCAGGAAGAGCGCATCTATTTCGAGACCGGGGCCAATGAGAACGGGCCCCTGGCGTACATGACCGACTGGGCCAACAACGACGCGCGCACTGAAGGCATGAGCTACGGCATGATGATCGCTGTTGAACTCAACAAGAAGCGCGAGTTCGATGCGTTGTGGAACTGGTCGCATACCCACATGCTCATCACCGACCCGAAGAATCCTTCAGTAGGGTACTTCGCGTGGTCAATGAGTACCGATGGAACTCCGCGCTCCACGGGCGCCGCTCCGGATGGCGAAGAGTACTACACCATGGCGCTCTACTTTGCCGCACACCGTTGGGGCAATGGCAAGGGCATTTACAACTACCAGGCAGAAGCGGACAAGATTCTGCACGGCATGCGACATCATCCAGTGCTTACCGGGACGAGCCCCTTCCGGATTCATCCCGACGACCAGCCTTTTGTTCCGCCCGATCATCCGTGGTACAGCCCGAACAATCGCAGGCTCGCGGAGCAGGCGGCGGCAAGCGGACAGCCCATGCCGACATTTCGCTTCAACCGCGCGCCGCGCGAAGAAACGATCGGGCCCATGGTGGACGAAGACCACTTCATGATCAAATTTGTGCCCAACCTCCCTGGCGGTGTCACAGACGCGTCGTATCACCTGCCCGCGTTTTACGAACTGTGGGCGCGCTGGGGCCCGGTGGAGGATCGTGCGTTCTGGGCAATGGCTGCTGATGTGAATCGCGACCTGTTCAATCGCGTGACGAGGCCGGAGACTGGTCTGACACCGGACAGGAGTAATTTCGATGGATCGTCGGTGATCGGGCGCGACGGAATCGCGGTGCCGTTTATGTACGACTCGTGGCGAAGCGTGAGCAACTGGAGCGTCGATTACTCATGGTGGCGCAAGGACGATCGCGAAGCAGTGCTGAGCGGCCGGCTGCAGAAGTTTCTGTCCGCGCAAGGTATCGACAGCTTCGTGGATGTGTACACGCTCGACGGAAAGCCTCAGTCGACGCGGCACTCGCCGGGAATGGTGGCGACGGCAGCCGTGGGCGCCCTTGCTGCTGAGGATGGGCCGGCTGCCAAAGCATTCGTGGATGCGCTGTGGAAGATGCCGGTTCCCGCGGGTGAGCAGAGGTATTACGACGGGCTACTCTATTTGATGAGCATGATGCACTGCAGCGGGAACTTCAGGATCATTGGACCGCGAGAAGCGGCGACGAAGTTGGAGCACTAGAGCGCTTTCGGGTGGGGTGTTTACAGTTGCGATGGATGTCAGTGGTCTCCCACCCTTTGTGCAAAGAACGCACAAAGGATGGGGCACCCGAAGTTGTGATAACACTCAACTCGAAAATGCATCAGGTTCTCGACAATGATCCGCAACTCCAGCGCAAGCGGAGGCAGTGTGCAGCAAGAAGCAAATCCCAAAGACTGGCCGGAAGAGCTTGATGCATTGCGCGCCGCGCCCAAGCATCATGTTCTTCTGTTGGAGAATGAGGCTGTGCGTGTGCTCGACACGAGAGTTGCGCCGGGAGAAACGGTTCCACTGCACACGCATCAATGGCCGAGCGCTCTCTACATCATGTGCTGGAGCGACTTTGTGCGCCGCAACTGTGAGGGCAAGGTTGTGGTGGATAGCCGTGCAGGCCGGAAGTTGCCTGAGGAGAGTGCGTTGTGGTCAGGGCCGCTGCCGCCGCACACGCTTGAGAACGTGGGCACGTCGGAGCTGCGCGTAATCAGCGTTGAAGTGAAAAGCGGTGTGATGGGCGGCTGAGGCTGGCTCTTACACCTTGATTGGCGGGCCAACGTACTGCATTTCATATCGGCTGAAGACTTCAGCATCCATTGCGGGCCCATTCGGGATTGCAATGGCGCGGAAGAACTCTTCCATCTTGCCCGCGGGGGTGAACGCGATGAGCATGCGGCTGGGCTTTTCGCCGACTGCCGAGAATCCGTGGGGAATCATGCGCGGGCCCAGAATGGATTCGCCAGCATGCAGCAGCTTGCGCTCGTCGCCTACCTGGAAAAGCACCGAGCCCTCCATGACATAGAACCATTCAACCTGATAAAGGTGAAAGTGAACGGGCGGACCACCCTTGAGGAGATTCTCGTGTTCAATCGCGAAGAGCGCGCCGTTTGTGTCGCGGGTTGCCACCTTGAAAAGGATGGAACTGAATCCGAGCGAGTGCGAAGCTCCGAAGCGATCCTGTCCCGACCCGACGACATGAATTTCGCTTGCGGGTTGGGCGGCTTGTTCGAGTGCGAAAGTCTTGAGGGAAGCGGCGGGAAGCATGGCGCTTGCGGCTTTGAGAAAGGAACGGCGTTGCATGGATTCCTCCATTGATGTGAGGGAAGTACTGGATCGGTTAAATCACTTCAACTTGGCCCACAGGTGAATGTTCCGGTTTATGGGAGCATGAGGGGAAGAACCGAAAATTCTGGCCCTGCGACGAGAGAATAAATCCCCTTGGGCCGCGTGCGCCATCTTTTTCGCATGCGCCTTGGAACGCTCAGGCGGCGTCCGGTACCTCCCTAGCACTGCGGCCGTGTGGATTTGTACTCTCCCAGGTCCCAGAATCGGGACCTGGGGCACCCAATCGTCGTAATCCTTATTACGCAATCACGCGGTCATGGTACTAGTGGATTAGGGGCAGGAGACTCGAGTAATCGTCGGTCCAGAGATGGACGCTTGAATCTTTCACGGGCACTCGAATGCGATTTCTTACTTCCGGCAGCGAGAAGAATTTGTCATTGTCAGTGAGCAGCATCCATGAGGCGGTATACGCGCCGGTCTCCTCGTTCGCGGCACTGGAAACACGCATCGCCTGCATGCCCGTAGCTTTGGCGAGCAGGGCAACTTCGGGTTCAAGATCGACGTGGTGATTGGAGATATGAAAGGCAAGAATTCCACCGGGAGCCAGATGGCGCCTGTAGAGCGCGACCGCCTGGATGGTAAGCAGGTGCAGAGGAATGGCGTCGCCGGAGAAAGCGTCGATCACCAGCACGTCGAAGTTCCGAGGG
>DASRLI010000537.1:0-18783 GCA_035648535.1 Occallatibacter sp.
GGGTAAGACGGAGTGGCAGGCGGGAGCCCCGGCAATGGAACGCGGACCATCGCCGGGGCTGCTGATCTGGGTATCCGCCTGGCTTGATTCCACAGTTTACGAGTGCGCCGGGCGCAAGGCGGGCCGGCGCGCGGGTTGCGCGGCGCCGCCAAACGTTCCGCCGGATTGGCGATCTCCTTCCAGGCGGAACTGTCGAATCATGCCTTCCAGATCGCTGGCCAACGAGGCCAGGTTTCTGAGTGCTTCGACGGCCTCCTCGGCGCCCTGCGCGGTCTCGTTGGAAAGCTGGGAGATTTGTCCGGCAGATTCCGAGATCTCGCCTGAAGCGGCGGTCTGTTCGGTGGCCGCTGTAGCGATCAGGTTGATCTGCTGTTCGACTTCCTTGGAGGACTCGATGATGGCCTCGAGACTATGCCGTGCGTGGGAGGTCTCCTGCATGCCGGTTTCGACGGCGGAGCGGCTCTCATGCATCACCTCGAGTGTCTCGCGGGTTTCCTCCTGGATGCTGCGGATGGTTCCGGCGATTTCTTCTGTTGCGCCCTTGGTGCGCTCGGCGAGGCGGCGGACTTCACCAGCGACTACCGCGAAGCCGCGTCCATGCTCTCCGGCGCGGGCCGCTTCGATGGCCGCATTGAGTGCCAGCAGGTTGGTCTGCTCGCTGATCTCCTGAATCACGTTGACAACCTTGCCGATTTCCTCGGAGCGATGGGCAAGGGAGGTCATTTTTTCGGAGACGGAGCTGGTAGCGGCGGCAATTTTTTCCATGGTTGTGGCCGCGGCCTGCATCACTGCTCCGCCCTGATCGGCGGTTTCGGCGGAGGCGCGGCTGGATGCGGCTGCGCTTTCTGCGTTGTGGCTTATTTCGCCGACGGTTGCGGTCATCTCCTGCGCGGCAGCGGCAATCTGGTTGATCTTGCTGGACTCGGTGCGCGCGTTGCCTGCGCTCTGCACGGAGCGGGCGCTGATCTCGGTGGTGGCTGCCGAGAGCGTTTCCGCCCCCTCGGCTACCGATTGAAGTACTGAGCGGATGGAGGCGACACTCTTGTTGAACGCTTCCCCCAGTTGGCCGAGCTCATCGGTGCTGGAGACGCGGACGCTCGCCGTGAGGTCCTTGGCTGCCATGGCTTCGACGGCGTTCTTAAGCCGTGCAATGCGGGGCGAGATTTCGCGAGTAAGAATCACGCCAATCAAGATGCAGAGCAGGACGATGAGCAGCGTGACGCCGGTGTTGATCCAAGTTGCGTGGTTGCTGGACAGGGAGGCGGCTTTTGATGACTCGGCGCCATACTTCGCGTTCAGGTTGAGGTCGTCGGTGATCCCCGCCAGAGCCGTATTGAAACTCGCCACAGTGGAATCGGCCGCGATCAGATCGAGGGCATCGCTGGCTTTTCCGGCGGCGAGTAGGGTTCCGGCACTGTTGCTTGCGTCAAGATATTGCACGAAGGCGGCGGAGAACTTCTGGTAGAGTTCACGTTCTCCCGGATAGCTGACGGTGGGTTCATAGGTCTTGACGGATGCCTGATAACTGTCCAGGCCGATCTGCCGCTTGGTGCGGTGGCCGGCTGAGCAAGCCGCCGTTTGGCATAGCAGGAGTTCGAGATCCTCGCGGCGCACAGAGTTGATGACTCCTCGCATATTCGCCAGGGCGACTACGGCGGGGAAGGCATTGTCGCTCACATCGACGGATTCCCCGGCGATGGTGCGGAACGTGATAAGCGAGTAAGCCCCGAGCACGACGCAGAGACTGCAAACGATACCGAAGGCGTAGAAGAACTTGCGGGAGACGGGGAGATTGCGTAACCACTGCATGCCGGTAACCTCTTCCAGATGGGTCTCGCAGAGTGTATCGGCGAAATCCGGCGTGGCTTGAGTACTTCCGTTTGCAGCGCCGAACTTGAATAGCGGCCTTCCAGTCGGGATCGGGCGACCCGTTCCGCGGTTGGCTCTTGCTCAAACGGGCATAAATCGATATTCTTGGGCCGTTTCGTCTTCGCCTCGAGAAGATGCCCTGGAAATGAGGTTTGCCATGCCGATGTTGCGGACCATGCCGCGGTTGATTGCTCGTCTCAGTTTGTCAGCGATGGTGTTGGCGGTGCTGGCCGACACTTGCGGGATGAGGCTGGCGGCACAGGCGGCGCCTGCTGCTGCTGCGCCTGCGGTCGCCCAGGCTGCGCCTGCACGTCCCGCACCTACACCGGAGCAGTTGGCGATTCAGGCGGCATCCGAGAAGGACCACCAGCGGATGATGGATCTGCTGGGCATCAAGGCGCTGCGGCCTGGAGCGAGCGGTAACGCCGACGGCCCCAACCCTGCCAACTACGACGAGTCGAAGGCCGATGTCTACCCGAACCTGCCCGATCCGCTGGTGATGAAAAACGGCGCGAAGGTGACGTCGGCCGAGATGTGGTGGAATCAGCGGCGGCCGGAGATTCAAGAGGATTTCGACCGCGAGATACTGGGCCGCACGCCGGCCAACCTGCCCAAAGTGACTTGGGAGGTGGTGAGCACCACGCAGGAAAAGAATGGCGATTTGGCGGTGGTGACAAAACAGCTGCGGGGGCACGTGGACAACTCGGCCTGGCCGGCAATAAAGGTGGACATCGACCTGACGTTGACGACGCCTGCTGATGCAAAAGGGCCGGTTCCGGTGATCATGGAGTTTGGATTCAGCCGCGAGTTCCTGGCGCAGATGGCGAAGCGTTTTCCGCAGATGTTCGGCGCCGGGGCTGGAAATCAGGGGCCGACCTGGCAGCAACAGGTACTCGCCAAAGGGTGGGGCTATGCGGAGCTGGTGCCTACCAGCTACCAGGCGGATAACGGTGCTGGGTTGACGGAAGGCATTATCGGCCTGATGAATACGGGGCAGCCGCGCGCGCCGGAAGACTGGGGCACGCTGAAGGCATGGGCCTGGGGCGCGAGCCGGGCGATCGATTATTTTGAAACCGACAAAGCGGTAGATGCGAAGCAGATTGGCCTGGAAGGGCACTCCCGCTACGGCAAGGCCACGCTGGTGACCATGGCCTATGAACCGCGGCTCGCGATTGCGTATGTAAGCTCGTCGGGCGAGGGTGGGGCAAAGCTGTACCGGCACATCTTCGGCGAGCAGGTGGGCAACGTGGCCGGCAGCAATGAGTACCACTGGATGGCGGGCAACTTCATGAAGTACGCGGGGCCGCTTACGCCGGGCGACATACCGGTGGATGCGCACGAGCTGATTGCGATGTGTGCGCCGCGGCCGGTGTTCGTCTCCGGCGGCGCCCTCAAGGGAGACGGATGGGTCGACGCCAAGGGAATGTTTCTGGCGGCTGCGGGCGCGGGGCCGGTGTATCGGCTGCTGGGCAAGCGGGACATGGGCACGACTGAGTTTCCGCCGATTGAGACGACACTGACGGATGGGGATGTGGCCTTCCGCCAGCACACTGGCGGGCACACGCCGGCGCCGAACTGGCCCACGTTTCTTACCTTCGCCGGGCGCTACATTCACACAGCGGGAGCAGCGCAAGGGCAGCGCGCGCCCACTGCCGAAGAATTGGCGCAGCGCGATGCGGCAATCAAGGACCATCAGCACATGATGGATCTGCTCGGCATCAAGCAGCTTCGTCCCCCGGCCAGCCACGATCCCAAATCACCCAACGCGGTGAACTACGACGAATCGAAGGCGAACCGTTATCCAACGCTGCCTGATCCGCTGAAGCTGAAGAACGGCAAACCAGTAACGTCCGCAAAAGTGTGGTGGACCAAACGGCGGCCGGAGATTGTGGAAGATTTCGATCGCGAAGTTTTGGGTCGCATGCCCGCGCACACACCCAAGGTGACCTGGGAGGTGACAAGCACGAAGCATGAGACGGTTGGTGGAGTGCCGGTGGTGACCAAGCGTCTTGCCGGCCACGTGGACAACTCGGCCGATCCGGCGATTGCGGTGAACATCGACCTGGTGCTCACGACTCCGGAGAATGCGGCCGGACCTGTTCCAGTAATCATGGAGCTGGCCTTCAGCCAGGAGTTCATGTCGGCCATTGCCAGCAGCATTCCGGAGATGATTCAAGGCGGTCCCGGCAATACCGGGCCCAGTTGGCAACAGCAAGTGCTGGCCAAGGGGTGGGGATACGCGGTTCTGCTGCCGACCAGCTTCCAGGACGACAACGGCGCGGGGCTCAACGCGGGAATCATCGGGCTCGTGAACAAGGGACAATCGCGCAGCCCGGAGGATTGGGGCACGCTGCGTGCCTGGGCATGGGGCGCGAGCCGGGCCTTGGATTATCTCGAAACGGACAAGGCGGTCGATGCGAAACAGGTGGGCATTGAAGGCCATTCGAGATTTGGAAAGGCAGCGCTGGTGACGATGGCGTACGATCCGCGCTTTGCCGTGGCTTACATCAGCTCGGCCGGTACGGGCGGCGATAAACTCTACCGGCATGTGATGGGCGAGCAGCTTGAAAACCTGACCACCGCGCCGACTTTCTACTACTGGATGGCCGGCAACTTTATCAAGTATGGCGGGCCGCTCGACACGGGCGATCTGCCGGTGGATGCGCATGAGCTGATTGCGCTGTGCGCGCCGCGGCCGGTGTTTATCGGCGTCGGTTCGAATACCGCAGGGGACGAGTGGGCCGACTCCATGGGCGAGTTTCTTGGGGCAGTGGGAGCGGGGCCCGTTTATCGGCTGCTGGGCAAGAAGGACATGGGGACAACGGAATTCCCGCCGATTCAGACCGACCTCGACGCGGGCGATCTGGCGTTCCGGCAGCACCAGTTCGGACACACGCCGGCGCCAAACTGGCCGTTCTTCCTGGAGTTCGCGGGGCGGTATCTGCACGGGCCGGGAAAGTCGCAGTAGCTTACAGCTGCTTTGACATCTTGATGCCATGGCACTCGAGGCCGGGCGCCAGCGTGCGGGTGGGGCGAAAGCCCTCCTCGACGCCGGTCTCGATGTAACCGAAGCGGCGATAGAGGGGCGGCAGCTCGGGACGCAGGTTGAGGACGATGATGTCCACGGCCTCGCAGCCCTCAAGGCGGAGCCGTTCTTCAGCTGCTTCGACCATGATTCGGCCAAGACCGTTGCCCTGGTGTGCGGGGTCTACGGCGAGCTGGCCCAGATATCCGCGCGGGCCGCGGACCTCAGTGTAAACACAGGCGAGAAGCTGACCGGAGGCGTCCTCAGCCATCAGGATGCTGCCCTTCCGCATCATGGCAGCGATGCGCTCCTCGTCAGTGCGCGTGCCCTCAAGGAAGGTCTCGATTGAAAAAGCTACGTTGACCAGCGCAATCAAGCGCGGCCGGTCAGCGTCGGTTGCGACGCGAATGTACGGCTGAAAACACGAATTGGGAATCGAAGGCGTCGAAATGTTCATGGTTCAAGAACTTGTCGAAGGCATTGCATCCAGAATAGCCGGGATAGCACGAGAGACGGTTCGCTCGGCCTTTCGGAATTCGGACGGACTGTCTTGTGTAGATTTCCCCTCCACCTGCCCGGATAATGCTTTAGGCTCATAGCATGGAGTTCAAGGTAAGCGAACTGGAGCGGGAACCGATCGACTTCGATCTGGAGTTGGCTCCGGGGGCGGTCGATCTGGGTGAAGAGGCCGAGCAGATCGGAAAGTTGGCGACCTCAGGGCATGCGGAGGTGCTGCACGAGCACCGCGGGCCCAGGGATATTGTGGCCGACATCCGGCTGCGGGGCCAGTTTGACGGCAAATTTCAGGTTCCGTGCGCGCGCTGCGTGGAACCGGTGGAGATTCCGCTGGCGGCTGAGTTCGACCTGATCTTCCGGCCTGCGGCAGCGGATGCGGAGCCCACGGAACGGTCGATTACAGCGCCGGAGACGGAAATCGGGTATTATTTAAAGGACAGTCTGTTGCTTGAAGATGTGCTGAGGGAGCAGGTGCTTTTGTCCCTGCCGGTCAGAACCCTGTGCAAGCCCGACTGTAAGGGACTTTGCCCGCGCTGCGGTGAGAACCGCAACAGTACGGCGTGTACCTGCGACGTGGGTCCGAGCGACCCCCGCTGGGAAGCGCTCTCTGGGCTCCGCGGCCGGATCGAGTCCTGAAGATAACCCCAAGAGATTGAGGGTGTTACGCCAAGCCGAAAGGCTCAGAAACAGGCTGCTTGCGGCCTGAAGGTACCAAACGCGGGCGGAACACGAAAGGAATTGCATCATGCCGAATCCGAAAAGGCGCCACTCAACGCGCCGTACCGCACTTCGCCGCTCTCACGACTTTTTGACGGCCGTGGGACTCTCCGAGTGCCCGAGCTGCCACGAAAAAAAGCTGCCCCACCGCGCCTGCCCCAAGTGTGGCGTCTACAAGGGCCATCAGGTTCTGGACATCAAGGAAGCAGCCAAGTAGTCTGAGCGTCTATGCTCATCGACATCGCGCTCGACGCCGTAGGTTCCGACAAAGCTCCAGAGCCGGAGATTCGCGGGGCGATTCTCGCCTGCCGCGCTCTTCCTGTGCGGGTTCACCTGATTGGACCCGAGGCGGAACTGCGCGACCTGCTTGACGAACACCTCGACAACGAAGATCTGCCCATCGTCATCCACAATGCTTCAGAGCGCATTGGCATGGAAGAAAAGGCTGCGCAGGCGGTGCGGACCAAACGCGACAGTTCCATGCGCGTGGGTTTGAAGCTGGTGCGCGAGGGCAACGTCGCAGGGTTTGTGACCGCGGGCAATACCGGAGCGGCCATGGCCACGGCCAAAATGGTGCTGGGCGCGATGCCTGGCGTTGACCGGCCGGCCCTGGCAAATCCCATGCCCAGTTCCACGGGCAATCCGTGCGTGCTGCTGGATGTGGGCGCCAACGTGGATTGCAAGCCGCAGAATCTCGCGCAATTTGCGTTAATGGGCGAGCTGTATGCGCGCAGCGTGCTGAAGATCAACGAGCCGCGCGTGGGCCTGCTCTCGATTGGCGAAGAAGAGACCAAGGGCAACGATCTGACCCGTGAGGCGTTCCCGCTGCTGAAGGCGCTGCCAATCAAGTTCATCGGCAACGTGGAAGGCCGCGACATCTTCAGCGGATTGGCGGACGTGATTGTCTGCGACGGCTTTGTGGGCAACGTGGCGCTGAAGACCAGCGAAGGTGTTGGCCGCTTTGTGCGTGACGTGCTGCGCGAGTCGCTGACGCGCACGGTAACTGCGCAAGTGGGAGCGCTGTTGTCGCGGAAGGCCTTCAACGAATTCCGCCGCCGCCTGGATTACAGGGAGTACGGCGGTGCGCCGCTGCTGGGCGTGCGCGGGGTGTGCATCATCGGGCATGGCTCTTCGAACGACAGGGCCATCTTCAACGGCGTCCGCGTGGCCTATGAGTTTGCCAAGGCCGGCACCATTGGGCGCATCGAAGAAGAGTTTGCCAGCCATCCGAAGCAACGCGTGGCCGGTCCTGATGCCAGCCGCGACGGCAAACACGGCGCCATTATCCAGTGAACAGCGAACAGTGGTCAGTCGTCAGTTGCCCTTCAATTCCTTGATGCCAAAACCTATGCAGCCATCGACGTTTGACGCGGCTCTTGTGAGCCGGTTGGCCTGCCCGGCCTGCCTGGGCGATCTGCGGCTAGAAGAGGCCCGCCTGGTCTGCGCAGGTTGCGGGCGCGGCTATCCGATAGTGGACGGCATTCCGGTGTTAATTGCGGAACGTGCTGAGGCAGTTGAAGCGCGCAAAAATCCGCAGAAATAACTCGACCCCGAATGCCAGTGCTGGGGCTTGTTGCGCTTACCTGCGTTGATAGAACGGCATCACGATCAGCAGCGCGAAGGCGATGGCGGCGATGAGAGCCAGTGCAATGAGGCTGTAGAGCAGAACAAGGTTCGGACCTGGTGAGGGTTTGTCGGCTTGGTCTTCTTCAGCGCTGGCAGATTCGCGTTCGGGCTCACTCATATTTCAGCGCCTCGACCGGGTCTAACTGGGCTGCGCGGGTAGCGGGAACAGTGCCGAAGATGACGCCCACCGCCGTGGCTGAGGTCAGGGCAATGATTACCGACCAGGGCGAGATGGGCAGATGGTAGTCGGTGAAGAAGTGAATCGACAATGGCACCGCCATGCCTACGAGCGTGCCGACAATTCCGCCAGTGAGCGAGATGATGATGGCTTCGGCAAGAAACTGTAGCTTGATTTCGCGGCGGGTTGCGCCGAGTGCCTTGCGGATGCCGATTTCGCGGATGCGGGCGCGCACGTTGGCGAGCATGATGTTCATGATGCCTACGCCGCCCACCGCCAGCGTGACAGCGGCTACCAGCACCAGCACCGCGGTCAACGCGTCAGCGCTCTTTGCCGCCACGTCGAGCAACTCCTTGAGCGTTTGCGCTTTGTAGATCGAGTTGGGCCGGTGGCGCGACTGGATAATGCGTTTGATCTCATCAGCGGCGTCCGGCACTTCATCCATGCTGCGCATGGAGAAATAAATCTGATTCACGCGCTCGGTTCCGGTAAAGTAGCGGACCACGGAATAGGGAATCAGGATGGTCTGGTCGGCAATTTCCGACTGGCCGAAGTCGTTGACGCTCATCTTGAAGACGCCGATGACGGTAAACGGAATGCCGCTGATCTCGAAGGTTCTGCCGATGGATGAATCCGAATTGCCATAACGTTCCTTGGCGAATAGTTCGCTGACCACGGCGCACTTTTGGTGAGTGGTTTCGTCGGTATCGTCGAAGAAGCGGCCCACGGTGACGATGAGATTGTGGATGAACAAATATTGCGGGCTGACGCCGAGTACCAGCGTGTCCTTCACCACGCCGCCGCCGAAGCTGATGCGGTCGTGCATGTCCATGACCGGCGAGGAGTACATAACGCCGGGCACCTGCGCGTCCACGGCCTTCTCGTCGTCGCGCGTAAGGTAGTCGGTGTAGCGCACGCGTTCAGCGTTCGTTGCGCCGCCACCGGCGTACTCCACCTCAACCGAGTTGGTACCGAACTTCTGAATCAACTCCAGTACGTATTGCCTGCCGGTCATGCCGATGGTCACCACCAGGATCACCGAGGCGGTTCCTATGACCATGCCCAGAGCGGTGAGCACAAAGCGCAACTTGGCGGCGCGGAAGCTGTCCAGAGCCAGCTTGAGAATCTCGCTTAGCAGCATGGTGCGGCGGGCGCTCAGCAGCGTCTCTTCGAATGAAGTGTGGCGGGCTTGATCGACTGGATTCATTCTTTCCTTATTGTTGATGCGCGAGCGCGCCTTGCGGCTTCTGGAATCGCCAGATGCACTCGCGGGCTCGCCCCGTGGAGACGCCCTCAACATAGCTTACGCGCCCGCCCGCATTGTCTGGAACTGGAGACCCCGAAGGCCGGCAGCAAAATGGCCGGGAGTTTCGTTCGCGGGGTGACTTCTCATAAGATGACCCTTCCGGTTAGACGAGCCTGGAGGCGGCTCGGAATCGATGAGCCGGTGAGGGAGGTACGATGCGCGCCCTGGTCTATACGGCTCCGCGACAGGTAGTCCTGAAGGATTGTCCGCGCCCGCACGCGGCGGATGGAGAAGTGGAGATTGCTGTTGCCGCCGCGGGCATCTGCGGTGCGGACATCTCAGGATTTCTGGGGCGCAGCCGTCGCCGCATTCCGCCGCTGATTTTGGGCCACGAACTGGTGGGGCGAACTCCGGATGGGCGACGCGTGGTGGTCGATCCGCTTTTGAGTTGCGGACGATGCACGGATTGCCTCGGCGGCTGCGAGAATCTCTGTTCCGGCCTGCGCCTGCTGGGCATGGACTCGCTGGCCGGCTGCTTTGCCGAGTTTGTGTCGGTTCCCGAGTCGCAGGTGTACGAGATTCCGGATGAACTGGATGCTGCCCGGGCTTTGTTTGCCGAGCCGCTGGCGAATATCGTTCACCTGTTTCGGCTGGCTGCGCCGCCACTGCCGTTCCGCATGGGCATCGTGGGAGCGGGCATGATGGGCTCGCTGGCGTTGAAGTTGGCGCTGCACATGGGGGCGCGCGAGGTGCTGGTGGAGGACGTGGACGATGTGCGGTTGACGGCGGCAAGGCAGATGGGAGCAACGCTGGCCGTGAACTCCACGACCGGGCGAGGCGAGGCGCGCAGCTTTGCCGGCCCCGGCCTGGATATGGTGCTCGATGCCAGCGGCGAAGAGCGGGCGCGGCAGGCGGTCTTCGAACTTTGCCGGCCCGGAGGAACGGTAGTGCTGCTGGGCATGGCGAAGGAACGCAGCGAACTTGACTTCGGGGTCAGCATTCGCAAGGAGCACCGCGTGCTGATGTCGTTTGGCTACACGCCGGTGGACTTCCTGCGTTCGCTTGATCTGCTTGTTGCTGGGGAGATTGACTTGACGCCGTGGACGGTTGAGATGCCGCTCGAAGCGGGGCAGCAGGCCTTTGAAAAGATGACCGGATCGCGTGGCGACACGCTCAAGATGATTCTGCGCGTGAAGAGTCCTGGCCGGTGAACCCGACTGCCGTCGAAACCATGGCGTTCAGCGTCTAGGGTTCAACGTGCGCGGAATTGAGGATCTTCCAGAGCGCGGCGAACGTTTCGATGGATAACGCTTCGGCGCGGGCCTGCGGGTCGATAGCCACCTGCGCCATTGCTGCGGCTGCGCCTGCAAAGCCAGCGGCGCGAAGATTATTGGCCAGAGTCTTGCGCTTTTGCGCAAAGGCCTGGCGCACGAAGCGGAAGAAGCTCGCTTCCTCAACACCAAGCTCGGCAAAGCGCGGCGCGAACCGCCAGCGAAAGACCGTGGAGTGCACGTCGGGCGGCGGCGAGAACGCGTCAGGCGGAAGCGTGAACAGCCGCTCGGCGGGCCCGTACATCTGGACCGTGACGGAGAGCAACCCGTAATCGCGCGAGCCCGGCTGGGCGGTGATGCGGTCGGCCACCTCGCGCTGCACCATTATGACGGCAACGTCGAGCGCGGCGTTGCTGGCGGCCAGCTTGAGCAGGATTTGCGAGGTGATGTAGTAAGGCAGGTTGCCCACCACGCGCAGCCGCTCGCCGGCCGCGGCGGCAGCTTCAGCGAAATCGAAGTTCAGCACGTCCTGCTCGACGACCGTGATCTGCTTATATGCGCTCGGCGAAAACTGCGCGCGCAACTGGACGGCGAGGTCGTGGTCCAGCTCGACTGCGACTACGTGCTGCGCCCTTGCGGCCAGGGTTCCGGTAATGGCGCCGCCGCCGGGTCCGATCTCGATTACGGTGCGGCCGGAAACATCGCCGAGCGCAGCCACAATCCGCTCGACGGCCTGCGCGTCGTCGAGGAAGTTCTGTCCGAGTTTGGGCTTGGTGGGCATGGACTCTCTTGATGGTAGATGAACGCGGAGGGCTCGCTGGCGCGCGGTTGGCAAGGCAGCGGAGTTTCGGGGTTGCCGCAACGCCCGGAGAAAGAAAGGCGGAACTCGTAGGCCGTCGAGGTTAGAATGGCAACGACAGCGCGGAGCCTGCTTTGCGTTCGGCAAATTCGCCAGGAGGACAGACGATTGAATTCACTCCCACGCCGGTCTTTTCTAAAAGGAACGGCAGCGGCATTTGCAACGGCTCTCTTTCACAACCAGGCCGTAACGCGCGCGCTGGCCGAGTCGGGCTCGGGGCAAAAGCCGAATATCGTGCTCATCCTTTCCGACGATGTCGGTTATGGCGACTTGGGCTGCTACGGCGCCAAGCTTCCGCGTACTCCGCACATCGACGGCCTGGCGCAGTGCGGGCGCCGATTCACCGATGGACACGCTGACGCCTCGGTCTGCACGCCTTCGCGCTATGCGATCCTCTCCGGGATGTATGCCTGGCGGCGTCGCGATGCGCAGATTCTGCCCGGCGATGCGGCGCTGCTGTTCGCGGACCATCAGACCACGCTGCCGTCGCTGCTGAAACAGGCCGGCTACAAAACCGGATGCGTTGGCAAGTGGCACATGGGCCTGGGGCGCGGCGAGATTGACTGGAACGGGGAGATCGCTCCGGGACCGCGTGAAGTAGGCTTCGATTATTCGTTCATCATTCCGGCTACAGCCGATCGGGTTCCGTGCGTCTATGTTGAGAACGGGCGCGTCGTCGGTCTCGACCCGAAAGATCCGATTCGTGTGGACTACAAAAAGCTGGTGGGCGACGATCCGACCGGGCACGACGAGCCATACCTGCTGAAGATGAAGTTGAGCGAGGGGCACGACGGCACGATTGTCGACGGTGTAAGCCGCATCGGTTTCATGACCGGGGGAAACAGCGCGCGCTGGATGGATGAAAAGATGGCCGCGACGCTCGCTGAAAAAGCGACAGCGTTCATCGATGCGTCCTACGAAAAGCCGTTCTTCCTTTATCTCGCGACCAGCGACATTCATGTGCCGCGCATGCCGAACGAACATTTCGCGGCGAAGAGTTTGTGCGGGGTTCGCTGCGACGTGATCGAGCAACTGGACTGGACCGTGGGCCGGGTGCTTGAAACGCTGGAGAAACACAAGCTGATGGAGAACACGCTGATCCTGTTCAGCAGCGACAACGGGCCGGTGGTTGACGATGGCTATGCGGATGGCTCGGTTGAGAACCTGCATGGGCACACGCCCTCCGGCGCACTGCGCGGCGGAAAATATTCACTCTATGAGGGCGGGACGCGGGTTCCGTTGATCGCTGTCTGGCGCGGTCATATACCGGTGGGTGTCTCCGATGCTGTTGTCAGCCAGACCGATTTGCTGGCGTCGATGGCCGCGCTGGCGGGCGTCTCGTTGCCGCAGGGCCAAACGTTCGACAGCGAAAATGTGTTGCCCGCGCTGCTGGGCCAATCGGAACACGGACGCGACGTGCTCATTGAAGCCGACGTGCGGCAGCGCACTGCGATTCGCCGGGGACGTTGGAAGTTGCTTGACCTCGACATACCCGGGACTCCGCCCCAAGCGGCCGGCAAGAACTGCGAACTCTACGATCTCGAGGCCGATCCCGACGAGACGACCAACGTAGCGGTGCAGCATCCTGAAGTGGTTGCTGAGCTGTGGGGCCGATTGCAGAAGATTCGCAGCGCGACGTAGATACATCCCAAGCGAAAGTCAGGAAAACTCATGCTAAAGAAAGCTCGCCTGAAGAAACTTGCGATCACTGCATTTTGCCTTGCGACGATTGTTACAGGCGCCGGATGCGGCGGAGGCACGATCGTTTCGCCTATATCCGGCAGTTCGGGTCCGCTGAGTTATTCGCAACAGGCGACGGAGGGTGTAAAGGCGCTGCAGCTTTGGTACTCGCAAAGCTCCGGCCTCTACGCGGCGCCCACGGGCTGGTGGAACGCCGCCAACGCAATCACCGTACTGGTGAACTACGAAAGAGTCACCGGCGGGACGACGTATTATTCCGTTCTGTCGAATACATTTACCGCGGCTCAAAAGACCAGCGTCAACTTCGTCAATAAGTATTACGACGATGATGGCTGGTGGGCGCTTGCATGGATTGATGCCTACGATTTGACCGGCGATCAAAGGTATCTCTCCATGGCCGAAACGATCTTCTCCGCCATGACGGGCGGCTGGGACACCGCTGCCTGCGGCGGTGGCGAGTGGTGGAACACAGACAGGAAATATAAAAACGCGATTGCGAATGAGCTGTTCCTGACTGTTGCCGCCAAGCTTGCCAACAGAACCACCGGCAGCGCATCGACGACCTACCTGAACTGGGCTCAGCAGGAGTGGACGTGGTTCAAAGCCTCGGGCATGATCAACTCGCAGAGCCTGGTCAATGATGGTTTGACTTCGACGAATCCGAATGCCTGTACCAACAATGGCCAGAAGACATGGTCCTACAACCAGGGCGTGATTCTCGGCGGGCTCGTGGAGCTTTACCAGGCAGACAAGGATCCGACATTGCTGCCGCAGGCCGAGGCGATAGCGAATGCCGCCATGACGCACCTTACGACGCCGAACGGAGTTTTGACGGAATCCGTCTCCGGGACCGACCTGCCGCAGTTCAAGGGAATCTTCATGCGCAATCTGATGGCGCTGTACAGCGCTGTTCCGAGTACGCAAAGCGCGCAATACAAAACCTTTGCGGAGACGAACGCCAGCAGTATCTGGAGCAACGACCAGGGACCGGGGGTTGAATTCGGCGGTTTCTGGCAGGGCCCGTTCGATTCTGGCGATGCAACGCGCCAGGCATCGGCGCTTGATGCGCTGCTTACTGCAGCCGCAATGCAATGAGCGATAAGGACTTGGCCAACGCCCGGACGCAATTGTCTCCGAGGGGCAAGCGCCTTGTGCCAGCTTAACGATTTTGCTACTATTAACTAACAGATGATTCGCGCTTTTCAAATTCGCGGTTCTCAAGGCCGCTCTTGTTGTTGCCTGTCGAACATTTTCGACGGGTGTCCCCGCTAGTCTCTGATCTCCAAGCACAATCGAATCAGAAGACGCCCGTAGCTGAAAACGCCGGGTTTCGTCTTAATTTCGCTCCGGCATACAGCATCCACTCTGGAAGAAGAGGTCATGCATGCCGGTCGCCGAAAGCGCATTACGCACACAATCGCCGCACGTCACAGTCAATGCACCGCCGCGCCTGAGCCATTTGCGCCTGCTTGAAGCGGAGAGCATCCACATCATGCGCGAGGTCGCCTCGGAGTTCGAGCGGCCGGTGATGCTTTACTCCATCGGCAAGGACTCGTCCGTCATGCTCCGGTTGGCGCAGAAGGCCTTCTACCCTGCGCCGATTCCTTTTCCGCTTTTGCATATCGACACCGGCTTCAAGTTTGCGGAGATGATCACGTTTCGCGATGAGATGGCGAAGTCGATCGGCGCGGAGTTGCTCGTGTGGCGCAATGAGCCGGCCATCGCCGCGGGAACGAATCCGATTGCGCTCGACACCAAGCGCTGCTGCGGTTTGCTGAAGACGCAGGCGCTGCTGGATGCGCTGCGGCACTACAACTTCGATGCGGCCTTTGGCGGTGCGCGCCGCGACGAGGAGAAGTCGCGTGCCAAGGAGCGCATCTACTCATTCCGCGATGGTGCCGGACAGTGGGATCCGAAGAACCAGCGGCCGGAGTTGTGGAACCTCTACAACGCGCGCATCCATCCCGGCGAAAGCATTCGCGTATTCCCGCTTTCAAACTGGACGGAGATGGACGTGTGGCAATACATCCATGAAGAGAAGATTCCGGTGGTCGATCTCTACTTTGCGAAAGAGCGGCCGATGTATGTGCGCGGCGATGCGCTGCTGCCCATCGAGCAATCCTTTGTTGCGCGTCTCGGCGAGAAGCCGCAGATGGTGAAGTCGAGACTGCGTTCGCTCGGTTGCAGCCCATGCACCGGCGCCATCCGTTCCGATGCGGAGACGATTCCAGCAATTATTTCGGAGCTGATTTCGTTCCGCTCCTCCGAACGCGCCAACCGCGTCATCGACCACGATCAGGAAGGCTCAATGGAGATTAAGAAGCGGGAGGGATACTTCTAAATGGCAACGCTAACGCCTCCCGTTTTTTCTATCGACGAATTTCTGCAGCAGGAGCGCGAGAAAGATCTGCTCCGCTTCTCGACCGCCGGCAGTGTGGACGACGGAAAGTCCACGCTCATTGGGCGCCTGCTCTACGACACGCAGTCAGTGTATGAAGACCAGGTGCGCTCCATCGAGGGGAAGGGAACTACAGCGCCGGGTCAGATCGATTTTGCGCTGCTCACAGACGGACTTCGCGCCGAGCGCGAGCAGGGCATCACCATCGATGTTGCCTATCGCTATTTTTCAACCGCACGACGGAAATTCATTATTGCGGACACGCCCGGCCACGAGCAGTACACGCGCAATATGGCCACCGGCGCTTCGACGGCCGATGCGGCCGTTGTGCTGATCGACGCGAGCAAAGGCGTTCTCATCCAGTCGCGCCGCCATGCTTATATTGCATCGCTGCTGCGCGTGCGCCACGTCCTGGTAGCCGTCAACAAGATGGATCTTATCGGCTACGACGAGGCGGCCTTCCGCGCTATCGAAGCCGATTTCAGCTCCGTGCTCGACCAGATCGCGGCCGATACCGGCAACCCTGTTGAGCGCGTCTTCGTACCGGTGAGCGCGTTAAAGGGCGACAACATCGTTCACAAGTCGAGCGTGATGGATTGGTACGAGGGGCCGTCGCTGCTCGAGTTGCTTGAGTCGCTGCCGACGTCAGTGGACACGCGCACTGCGCCGTTCCGCTTTCCCGTGCAGCGCGTCCTGCGGCCCGACCACACCTTCCGCGGTTTCGCGGGCCAGATTGCATCGGGAACGATTCGTCCCGGCGATGGAATCACGGTGCTGCCTTCGGGCAGAACCGCGCAGGTCGAGCGCATCGTCACCTGGGATGGTGACCTCGCCGAAGCCATTGCGCCGCTCTCCGTGACGCTGGTGCTCGATCGCGAACTCGACATCAGCCGCGGCGATCTGATTGTTTCTTCACAAACACCGGCGACAGTTACAAAGAGCATGAAAGCCGCGCTGGTGTGGATGGATCAGCGCCCGCTCGAGCTGCATCGCCGCTACCTGCTGAAGCACACCAGCCAGACGGTGCCTGTGTTTCTCACCTCCATCGGTCACCGCACCGATCTTGGCACGCTCAATCGCGAACCGGCCCGGACACTGCACATGAACGACATCGGCGCCGTAACGCTGAACCTGCTGCGCCCTATCGCGCTCGATGTCTACGGCGAGAACCGCAGCACCGGTGCATTCATCCTGGTTGACGCCGAGACCAACGGTACAGTTGCGGCGGGCATGATTACCGCGGTGTATAGCCAGACGGCAGCGGGCGCTCCTGCTCTTGCCGACACGTGGGGGCCATTAACGGCCGGTGAACGCGAAGCGCGCTGGGGACATCGCGGCGGCGTTCTGGAACTGAAGGGGCCCAAGGAACTGGTTGACGCAATCGAGCGTGCACTGTTTGTGGCCGGTTCGGTTCCGGTTCGCATAGATGCCGACGACGATGTTTTCATTCGTCATCCGAGTCTGTTGGAGATTGTAACCACGCTGCAGGCCGAAGCGGGGTTACTGGCGCTGGTTGTGAATGTGAACGAAAGCGGCACGCTGATTGCGCGCGTCGAGGACAAGCAGATCATTGTCGACGCAGACGCCGTGGGCGATGCGAACGATACGGACGACGCGGGCGGTGCAAAGCTCGCTGGGCGGGCCGTTGCAGCTGTTTACAGGCTGTTGAACGACACAGGGATTTTTGACTCTTCTGAAATGGCGGGGTTGTGATGAGCACGGTTGAGATCAACGCGGAAGTGAATGCAAAGCTGGACCATGTGCGCGCGACGCTTGCGCGTGAAGTCACGGGTAAAGGGGACGTGTGCCTCACCTGCAGCTTCCAGGCGGAAGACGTGCTGCTGACCAAACTCGCCATAGCGCTCGATCCGAAGATTCCCATTCTGTTTCTCGATACCGGTTATCACTTCAAGGAGACGTACGAGTATCGGGATCACATTGCGAGCGAATGGAGCCTGAACCTTATCAACCTTCTGCCGGAAAAGACAGTGGCCGAGCAGGAGGCGGAGTTCGGGCTGCTCTATCAGACCGCGCCCGACCGTTGCTGTGGCTTGCGAAAGGTGGAGCCGCTGTTCAAGGCTGTTGCCAACTATCGCGTGTGGCTCACCGGCCTGCGCAGGGAGCAGGCAAGGAGCCGCGCCGCGCTTGAGGAGTCGGCGATGTTTTCGCTTCCGGGCGGCAAGCAGGTGCTCAAACTGGCGCCTCTTGCCGAGTGGACCACGCGCGACGTGTGGTACGCGTGCGAGCAACTCGCGATTCCGCTGCTGCCGCTCTACGAGCGCGGTTACACCTCCATTGGCTGCGAACCCTGCACGTCTCTTCCGCTTGATCCCAACGATCCGCGTTCGGGCCGGTGGGCGGGCCATAAGGTGGAGTGCGGAATTCATATTCAAGCTGCGCCGGCGCGGTAAAGCCTAAGCAAGGGAACAGAAGCAGAAAGACAGGGGCAAGGGAATGCAGTACGTCATCGGGTTCATCATCGCGCTGTTCATCGCGCTTACAGGCGTGGGCGCGGGCACCATTACGGTGCCCATCCTGGTGCTGTTTCTCAAAGTCCCTGCACCGGTCGCGGTTGGAATCGGGCTGATGTTTTCCGCGGCCATCAAGTTGATCCTGGTACCGTCGCAGATTCTGCGCCGCAATGTTGCGTGGCGCACGCTTGGCTTCATGCTGCTGGGCGGAGCGCCGGGTGTTCTGCTGGGGTCGCTGTTCCTGCGGCATCTGATCGGCGCCGGGTCGCAGAATCTGCTCAACGCAATACTCGGCGCAATTCTGGTGAGCACGGCAAGCTGGCAACTCGCCTTCTCCTTGCGTCCAACAAAGGAAAATCGGGGTACGCGCGACCGCAGTCCGCTGCTCTCTTGGCTCATGTTTCCGGTTGGCGCCGAGGTTGGTTTTTCGTCCGCCGGGGCGGGCGCGCTGGGCAGCGCCGCGCTACTCAGCCTCACGCCGCTGGCGCCGGCGCAGATTGTCGGCACCGACATTGTTTTTGGTTTCCTTCTGTCGCTTATCGGCAGCGGTGCGCATTGGTTTTCGCACGCCACAAACCCGCAGTTGCTGATGGAGCTTATTGCCGGCGGCATCTTCGGAGCCATCACGGGAACGATGCTCAGCACCCGCATTCCACGCAGGCCTTTGCGCTTTGCCCTTTGGATCTGGCTGCTGATTCTCGGCGGGCAGTTTATCTTCAACAGCTATCATGTCTGGGCTGCGACACGCTAGAGTGCTCACTGCGGCCGCGGCTGCTTGCACCCATGCAAGGACGCCCAAATACAATCGGCCGCGGCGTACAATGTCTTGGAAGGACGCTTCCCTGCAATGGCAAATTTCCAGATCATGACGAAGCCCATGGGGCCCATCTGCAATCTCGATTGCAC
>DASRLI010000538.1:0-17688 GCA_035648535.1 Occallatibacter sp.
GGACGGTACACAGACTGGGACCTTGTACGTGCCAGGGTGAACAAATGGGAATCTCCACCTTTGCTTATCGATGAGAACCTCCCGGGCAAATATGCAGATGCTTTCGATGGCTTCTATGCGTGGATCAGCCCCGGAGAAAAGGGATGGATAGCCGATGGCAGCAACTGGGGAGAGCAATACCTGAGCGAGTTCTATCAAACGATGCAATCAAAGTATTCCGACAAGATTATCGTGGGCGGCGCGTGGGCCGGCTTCGATGATGGAAAGGCCTCCTGGGGTCTTAATCGACACATTTCTGCGCGCTGCGGCCAGACCTATACTGACACCTTCAATCTTTGGCGCAAATATTTCCTGCCAAATGACCCACTACCCTTCGTAATGATCGAAACATGGAACGACCACGAGGAGGGCACAGCGGTTGAGGATGGCATTCCCACTTGCGGTTCCGGAGCGCCGGAACTCCCTCTCACTGTCCCCGCAGAAACATCTCCGGCGCACAAGTAAAAGCAATGGAGAATGAAGAGTAAAGAGGACCCCATGCAGCCGAAAAGGGCGTCTGCAAGATGCTAGCTCATGGCTCGCTGCTTGATCTGTGGCTCATTCGGATCCTTTGGACAATGAACCTAATGTACATTCTCTTTGGAAATGGAGCAATAGCAATCCTCCGGTGTTCACCGGAGGATCTGTTCATTTCTATGCTGCATCGGTTTCTTCACGATCCTGATCGCCGCTGGCTTGCACTGCGGCGATTCCGAATTGTGGCGCGATCATGGCAGGACTGCGGTGGACTGAGCTGATGATTGAAAGGGGTCGGCTACGCACCTCGTCGTACACGCGGCCAAGATATTCTCCGAACACGCCGAGGCATAGAAGCAGCATACCCCCAACAAAAAACACAGAGGCCGCGACGGCGAACCCCGCCGTATCAACTGAGCTCTTCGTAAATAGCATAAGGAACGCCAGAAGCGCAGCTACGCTGCTTGAGAGGATGAACAGAATGAAGCTAAGTCGCAAAGGCTTGTAGCTGAAACTCGTAATAGCGTCCATTGCGTACTTGATTCGGCTTAAGAACGAGAGCTTACCTTCGCCAGCCGCCCGGTCTTGCCGGTCGTAGAAGACAACAGTATTCCGATAGCCAACCCAGGCCCGCAGTCCCGGCAAGTAGCGGCTTTTCTCTTCCATAGCATTGACCGAATCGACGACCTTTCGATCCATGAGACTGAAAATACCCGCATTCAAGGGTATCGGATAGTCGGAGAGAGCCCCTAAAATACGATAGAAGAGAGGGAAAAGCTTTGCCAGGATCTTGCGCCGTTCCTGGCGACTCTTTCTTACCGCGACCACGACTTCTGCACCGGCGCGCCAGGCATCGATTAGTTGAGGCAGAACCGATGGCGGGTCCTGGAAGTCGCCGTCCATTAGAATGACCGCGCTGCCTCGCGCCGTTTTAATACCTGCCGTAATAGCTCCCATGTGACCCCAGTTGCGGGAAAGTTCCACGACCACTACATGGGAATCCTCAGCCTGCAGCGCTTTGAGCAGATCCAGAGAGCAATCCTTGGAGCCGTCGTTCACATATACGACTTCCCAAGGTATGCGGGTGCCCTCCAGAGAGGCTGTTACAGCCTCATGGAACTGAACGATTAGATCCTCTTCGTTATAAATTGGTACGACGACAGATATCATGGTCGACTCCTATAAGTCCGGGTTGTGCGTTCATTTAGGAGCTCTTTCTCGTTCTCTGCATCGTTACCTGGAACGGCAAATTGCGTCATCCCAAATTCGATAGCTGGCATCATCTGGGCGTACCCTGGAACACCCTCACTCTCCAGCGAACTTCAGCTGGTGTTAGAACTATGACGTATCGCGCACTGACGTGCTGTGTCGTTTTGACCCTCTCGTGATCGAGGACTTGCACGTCGTAATCCACCTTGTCTGTCAATTCGATAGACATTCCGTCCGGCGAGTAGAAGACCATTTGAAGATCGTGCGCACGATCCTGATAGCGCGTACTGATTCCGAGGGCAGATTGCTGCTTGATTGTCTCCGTGAGTGCGTCTTTGGCAGATCCGACGAAGTTGGGATCCAGGAGGTCCGCCCGATTCTGTTCCAGCGCAGCTCTAAAGACTTGCCATGACTGCAGATAATCACGAATCGCCGCTGTCCGGGTCTGCTCTTGTAGGGGCCGTGGGCCTTGTAGATTTGCTGTTTCCACGCGAACCGTGGCTTGAGCGGCCGCGGAAGCCGCAGAAGCGATAAATGCCATGTAAAGAATAAGCGAAGACTTTGACATGGTTATTTCTCCCAGCGGATCTGATTTCCCATGACAACTCCGCTTGCGACGGAGAACTTTGCTCCGTTATGGGCAGACATCTTCACTTCCGCTATGCCGTGTTTGAGAGGTTGATCGATTGTCGACTGGGAGCCGTTGTACGTCGCCGTAAAGGTGACAATTGTCCCGTCAGGCACCGCGTTGCCGTTACAGTCGCGAACCGGATCCGTTGCCAGCTGAACCTGCTGGCCCGACTGTTGAGCGTTCATCTTCAGCCCGCATGGGTCGCCTGGTACCTGCCCTACGACGCGGATGCTGGAAATTTCACCAGCTCGAGCCACAAATCTATCAATGCCTTGTTGGGCCGTGGAGTCCATTACTGTCCAGGCAGCCCCATCCTTTGTGTCTACTATGTGCTTTTGCACATTGCCAGACGGGCTCGACAGTTCAAACGATACCGGCGTTGGGATGGCAATCAAGTTGTGATAGGCATCGAAGACATACACCGCACCAGTGATGCCGTCATGAAGGCCAACAGGAAGACGGGAAGGCTTCGCAAGAAAACTCAGGACTGCGGGCTTACTTGCAGGCACAACATCGAATGAGTCGGTCTCTGTGGACGATTCTCCCGCAAGGACGACCAGGTAGCGTCCAGCATTGTATAGCGATCCAGCGGGAAAGAATGTGGTCTGCCCCAACTGCACATCACGCTTGAGTACTTGCCCGGGGCCCACAATGTACAGAGTCGCACTCCCGGTTCCCGGGGTTTGAATTGAAAACGAATTCCCTGCTTCGACGGTTTTGGGCAAGCTCATGCTCCCGCCTTCTGCAAGGGCAAGTTGCATCAAAGAGACAGTGGCCAAACCGCTGAGCAGGAGCGCCCATCTCGATCTCACTGTGAACCTCCCGAGCTGTATGTCGCAATGACCGTACGCTGACTGCTGACTTTATTCGCAAGGTCCTGTGGAATATGAATTTCAAATGGCACAGGGATCTGTGGTAAGAGGGCCCGATCAATATACTCATCTGCGACCCATACAACCTGGCCATTCTTGTCGTAAAAAGTCCCAAGTACATGCGCTACATTCACAACCTGGCCGCTCTGGTTCTTAAGCTGTCCGGTCAACGACGCTCCTGGCGCCGGATTCAACTGTTGATCTTCAATTTCGATCACCGGATCTGCCGAGGCCGGGACGAGGGTTGATGAGGGAACCATGCGGACACTGCCAACCTCAGACAATGCTACGTTCGGAAAATTGATGAGAAACGGCGTAACCTGCTTCGGCAGCAGGAGGTGGGAGATCTTGTCAAAGCTGCCTTCGGTCGCGATCGACGATTGACTCTTTGACAGTAGGGTCGCTGTGACAGAAACGTAGGCAGGCACGACATCTTCATTTAGAAGTTCACCCAGGATCACTACTCCTTCAGCCCGTTCTACAGTGTGCATGTCCACAATCCGAACATGGGGCGCTTCCACATCCTGAGCGCCCCAGTCATCCCCGGGGCCGCGATAGATCACATCCCAACGAAGGTAATTCACCGTGATGACCTGCGGTGGAACTATGGGCTCTTTCACAATCGGCCATTCAGGTTCCCAGCCGTCGCCATTCTTCACCACGTGCAAGTCGCGTGTACTCACGTACGCGCCAACCACTGTAGACCAGTGCAGCTTGATGCGAATTTCTGCTTCATTGGCTGACGCATGAAGTGGAATAATTTCGAAACTCTCCAAAGTGGCGTACGTTCGCAGGCTCGAATCGTACCCGATGATGTCATGCACAAACTCTGGCTCGGTAAACTGGGCCTTGTTGGCGAGACTGGCGTATGCCTTTTCCCAGGCTTGCATGCGGATCTCATCGGCCAGATTCGTGGCTGCCGATTCTGGCGTTGAGGATGAGCGCAACAGGCTTCCGGCCCCAGCGTAGGCGACTGCCGATTGCACGGGCCATACCGTTCCTACCAAAATGAGCGCCACGGTCGATGCCGCGAGAAACATAGCGAGTAGAGGTCCTTTGTTCACGATGCCAACCTCCCTTGCATGAGGGTTTCTTCGTTGGCGAAGGAGTCTTCTGCTCGGCGACTGCGCCTTCTCTCCTCCGGAATGAAAAGCACGAGTAGCGCCAGGATGCTGCTGCCGAACGGGAGAATGCCCCATACCAGACCCTGCCAGCGTGGAGGCATTTGTGGCGCGTTCACCGGGGTAGCCGGCGGAACTCCGTCTTTGCTCCATATGGTGATGGTCTTGTCTTCCAGGTTGTCCACCTGGCGCCAGCCCGCGAATGACAGGAGCGGATCATAATAGTGGTCCCGCACTAAGACCCATTTCAATCCGTAATGATCTGCGTGCATCAGTATTGCGCGGAGAGCGTCGAGCCCCGGCCCACCGAAGTATTTCGAACTCGTAAGCGCGCCTCCACCAAAGCGGGTTAGTTCTGGCAGCGTTCGACCGGAATTCCATTCGCCGTCCACACTGCTGGCGTCCGTCATCATCGCCAGCCGGGCAATCTTATTGCCAAATCCAAGAGTCACGTAACGATAGTTGTCATGACCGTCGCGATTGAGCCACACGGCCACCGAATCCACTTTGAAGTCCTGAGCATCAGCCGGCCGATAGGTTCCCCATCCCACCGCGAGCGCACAGCTCAAAGCTGCCGCGACCGTCAGTCCGACAACCGCCAATGACCGATATCGATCTACAAGTTCCGCGACAAGCAGTCCCACAAACGGCAGGGCGAGCAAAGTTGCCCAATAGCTGAATCGCTCCATGGTGAGCACGTCGAACGCACGTCCCAGCAGAAGATGGCCGACGGGAGTTGTCCCGCCGAGCCCAACCAGAAATGCCACCCAGAAACCAAGCAGCAAGGGACGAAGCCGAACGACCATGGAACCCCGGATGAATATGAACGGCAGGGCCAGAATCAGGGCTCCGTACGGAACGATGAAGTAGTTGAGGCCCCAGTTCAGACTCAGTATGTAGTTTGCGCGACTCGGGTGTGGGATCGGAGCCTGCGTGACAGGATAATGAATCAATGCGATCCAAAACGGCAGAAGCACGACTGCAATCGCGGCGCCTACAACTACCGCAATAGCGATCGTACGGCTTGCAAAGGCAGCCATCGAAATCCGCTCGTCATCTTGACGGTCAAGGATTACCAGCGCCAGGACGGGCACTGCAAAAAAGATTGAGCCAAAAAGTAGCGTGGCGTGGTGTGCGGCGGCAGCGGCCGTGAAAAGCGCACTCGCCTTGAGAAACGATCGCCACTTGCCATATCGGACCCACTCGAAGAGAAACGGAAGGGCATTCAGATAAATCGGAGCGGCACACGTGGTGCCCAACTGTCCCGCCGAATAGACCAGGAAGCTTTCCGATCCGAGAAACACACTCGCCAGGGCCGCGAATGATGCCGCGCGCGCGCTGACCCAAAGCCGGGAAAATCGATAAACGCCAAGCGCAAGAAGCATGATGGCTGCAAACTGCACAGCCATATACGCCATGTCCAACCCAAGTATCCGAGACATCAGCGCCACCCACTGCTGTGTCAATGGAGGATACGTGGTCTGTGAAAATCCCGCATACCATTTTGGGTTCCATGGATTGAACCAGTGTTGAACATAATGGGATGCAAAGAAGATATGGAAGTTCGTGTCGTACGACTTTAAAGGCAACTTCATGAGAAGCAGCGGAAGGTGAACAACGACAACCGCCATCAAGATAAGGCTTATAGGAATTGGCCGTGTCGACGGAACGATGGAATTAGCTCTCTGCACAGTTGCCTCTTGAACAAATCGTTGGATTCTGACGACAAACTCTGCGCGAAGGTATCATTCATGCTATGAGGCCCTTGCGTGCAGTTATCTCCCCAAAGCATGCTCTAACGCCTCACATTAGGATAAGTTTCTTATTAATCGAGTCCTAAGTCTGGTCAATTTGGGACAGGCATGGACCAAGACATTTTGCACTTTAGTACTGCTTTGCGAGATTTGCGTTCGCGCCTTTGTCAGGGCGTGGGGTCCATTCGGAGTGTCTTGAATCGCGACTCCATGTTCTGCAGGAAACGTGCCCCTGGAGAAGCGACCTCCGTCACCCCTTTCAAAGGCGCTTAATTGAGCGCGTTTCAGCAGTTGCACGCCAAGGAGCGGCGCGCGCGGAATCCGAAAATGTCGTTCGAAACGGGCACTGTTTGATTGACAACACTGACCGGTGGACCAATCTGTACCGCCAAAAAACGCATACCCGGTCCACGGCAATTTCGTGGTCAATATGGATCAGGATTCGAAAACCGGAAAGTGTACGGTTGGTTCAAGTAAGTGTCTCACTCTTCTCGCGCGCTTCAATTCGAGGTTGTGCTAAAGAGAACAAAGAGGATCGACTCCGTTGTAGTATCTAGACCCGCGTTTTTGAGGCTGGCACAGATGTTCACAATGAGATTGCTCAAGTAACGCGAATTGGACTATCTATTCATTGCCAATGGTGATCGCGCATGGTTCATCGTACGTTTACTGCCGTCATGCATCTACTGGGAATGCACCAGGAGTCAGGAGTGCACCTGCAGCCGAAATCGAATGCGCTTTCCGGATCAAATGAGCCATCGCTCCATCGCGCCGGTGCTCCTTTGATTGCCGGGCTCGAATTCCGGAAGATTGCATTGATGTTCGCATTCGTCGTAGCAGCCTGCAGCGTCGATGCTCAGACATACAATGTGGGGCCGGACGCTTCAAAGGGCCAACAGGCGCAAACGAGTCAAACGCAGTCTTCGGACCAGCCTCTGGGTTGGGGCTCGAACATCCAGAATGCGCGTCTGGCGCGCGCAGCGCAATTGGCCCTTCAGCAAGGGAACCACGCGCTCGCGCTTGACTATGCGCAGCGTGCAGCACAGGCTGCTCCAAATGATCCCCAATTATGGTTCCTGCTCGGCTATGCGGCGCGACTCAGCGGGCGATACCCGCTATCAGTGGACGCCTATAGTCGGGGCCTTCGCCTTAGCCCTGCATCGCTCGAGGGACTCTCCGGACTTGCGCAGGCCTACAGCCTGATGGGACACACCGAAGACGCTGAACGCCTCCTTAAACAGGTAATCGCGTCTGACCCAAGGCGCAGCGACGACGCACTGTTGCTCGGCGATCTCTACATGAGATCTGCGGACTACGCCGATGCACTCGATTCGCTGGGCAGGGCGGAAAGAATTCATCCCGGAGCACGATCGGAGTTGCTGATGGCGCTCTGTTATCAGCACTTGAAGCAAATAGATCTGGCAAGCCAATACCTCGAGTTGGCTAAGCGGCATGCTCCGGACGACCCGGACGTCCAGCGAACGATGGCGGGATATTACCGCGATGCCGGGAACTATTCGGAAGCGATCTCCGCGCTCAAGTCAATTCGCAAGCCGAAACCGGACGTAATTGCTGAACTCGCATACACCTTCCAGCTAGACGGCAAACTGGAGGATTCCGCCAGACTTTACTCGGAAAGCGCCAATGTTGCGCCGAAGGATCTGGGTTTGCAACTTTCCGCGGCGCAGGCCGAGGTCGCTATTGGTTCAATGGAGAAAGCAAACTCATTTCTCGATCGTGCAGCGGGATTGGATGCCAATCATTATCGGCTGCACGCGATCCGCGGAGAGATTGCGAAGTTCCAGGAGCGTGATCCAGAGGCTGTCAGGGAATATAGAGCTGCCTTGGCTAGCCTGCCCGCAAGCCCCGCCGAGGGAGAGCTCTTTGGCATCCAGCTGCACATGGAACTCATGGAGCTTTATAAGAACCTGGCCGACGAAGGCGCTGCCCATGATCAGCTCCAGATTGCGCAATCCGAAATCAACGGACTGAACGATCAAGCGTCAGGTAGAGCGCAATTCCTACGCCTGCGGGCTCTGATCAGAATGAGCGCAGGCGATGTGGAGGGCGCACTCGAGGATATCAAGGAGGCGCTAGCAATTAACGCTCACGATCGCGATGATCTGCAACTTAACGGAGATATTTTGCTTAAGCTTGGGCGCATCGAGGATGCAATTACAGTCTATAAGCAGGTCCTTGCGATTGATGCGGTCAACCAGTTCGCGCTAACCTCTCTCGGCTATGCCTCGCGTGCAGCAGGGCGCGACCAGGAAGCGGAGAAATACTTCCAGCGCTTGGCACAAACCCACCCATCCTTGTACGTACCCTATCTTGCACTTGGTGACCTTTACACAGCGCGCCGTGAATTTCCACGAGCCGAAACATCCTACGGCAAGGGTTATGCGCTCGCTCCGGGAAAAGCCCTGATTCTCGCGGGTGGAATGAACGCCGCAATCGAAGCGCACAATCTGAATCTGGCCGGAACGTGGTTGAGTCGCGTCACAACCGAGATGGAGAAAGAGCCCCAGGTTCTTCGAGAGAAGGAGCGATACCTGAGTTTCGAGGGCGAGTATCAGGAATCTGCCGACGTTGGCCGAGAAGCAATAAAGGCGCTACCACGAGACAGGGACGTAGTTGTCTATCTCGGTTACGATCTGCTCCATCTTGGGAAGTACGATGAGCTCCTGACTTTGACGACAGAGTATGTCAACATTCTGCCAAAAGAGCCCGACATTCCTTTGCTGCAAGGTTATGTGCATAAGCATGCGGGACTCTTTGATCAGGCGCGGCAGGACTTTACTGAGACGTTGAATCGGGATCCCGAGGTGGTTACGGCATATGTGAACCGCGGCTACATGCTGAACGATCTTCATCAGTCGCAGGCGGCCGAAGCGGACTTCGAATCTGCCCTCAAGCGAGAACCTGGCAACGGCGAAGCGCACCTGGGACTCGCCTATGCCAGCCTCGATCTGCATAAACCGCAGGTAGCCTTGCGGCAAGCAGAACTGGCAGAGCATGCACTGGGCGATTCAAGGGATATTCACGTGATTCGCGCGACCGCTTATGGGCGGCAAAACATGCTCACCGAAGCTGCTAGTGAATATCGTACTGCCTTGAAATTCACTCCCGACGATGGCGCGCTCCATCTTGGCTTGGGAAACACGCTTTTTGCGGAGCGGCAGTACCACGACGCGATTGACGAGCTCACAATCGCAGTTAAAGACTCCCCTGATAACGCTTATACCTACGCCTTGCTCGCACGTTCGTATGCGAATCTGCAGGATCGCGATCACGCATTGCAAAATGTGCAACTGGCAGAGCAACATGCCCAACTATCGCCAACTGCAACAAACAATTCGAAGTCAAACCAAAGCGACATCTACATCTCCACGGGAGAGGCTTTAAGCGCTCTCGGAGACCATGCCGCAGCCATGGAGCGCTTTCGGAAAGCGCTCGCGGTCCTAGACAGCGACCGAGTGGGCGTGCGTCTGGCGATCGCTCAACTCATGGCACACCAGGGTCAATCGGAGGATGCGGAAAGGCAAATTGCGTTGGCGCTGATGGAAGGTCAGGCAGGCGAGACGGCACCACCAAGCGGTCCGCAGTTCATCGCGGCGGCGGATGTATTTCGGTCCATGCATAATTACGAACTTTCTCAGTCATACCTTCAACGCGCCAAGGCCGCCGGGGCGCCTGATACTGAGGTGCGAATCGGACTTGCCAACAACTATCTCGCGCTGGGAGACACCGCCAGGGCACACGCCCAGCTTGCGGCGGTCAGCGCCTCCGCAGATGGCGCACCTGATTACCAGTATCTGTTGGCCGAGGCTAATGTATACCGCCAGCAGCATCACGACGCCCAGGCACTGACTTCGTTCGCGCAGGCGTCCAACGCTGAAGGTGAAGATCAAACAGCACAACAGGCTCTGCTTCAGGCTGGAGCCGACGAGGGATTGAGAGTCACTCCCATCGTCAGCCTGCTTTCCGACTTTTCGGTAGAACCTATCTTCGAAGATCCGACGGTTTATGTTTTGGATTCCAAGCTGGATGCAGCGTTCGCAGTGCCGAGCTCCGATACCGCTCATCTTCCACCGCCGCGTTCTTCCCTCGAGATGCAATGGACCAACGCATACCATCTGCACCTGGGTCATCTGCCCACTACGAGTGGCTTTTTCCAGGTACGTAACGCCAGGGGCGAGATATCGGTGCCGAGCACGAACTCAATTGTCAGCCGCGCTACAACCGATTACACGTTCAACGTGGGGTTGAATCCAACCATCAATATCGGCAGAAACGTGTTGACATTCAATAGCGGCGTTCAGGCAACAATTCGCCGTGATTCCGCGTCTCCGGTTGCGATGAATCAGAACATGTTTCGCGTGTTCACTTACATTTCGACAAGTTCATTTTTCAACGCGATTTCGGCTAGCGGGTATTTCATCCGTGAGTCAGGCCCGTTCACTGAAAGCAATCTGCATTCGCAAGCACTTACCGGCGCGATTGAGTTCCGCGTCGGGTCGCCATGGGGCAAGACTGCTCTGGTGACTGGCTGGGGAACCAATGATCAGCAGTTCTCGCCAGTGCATTTTGAAGATTACCTGACCTCTTCCTATGTTGGTATCGAGCGCCGCTTTGGAGAGCGGTTGAACGTTAGAGCTGTGGTGGAGGACTTGCGGGCGTGGCGGGTAGTGGGAACGAAGTCCGCGATTGCACAGAATCTACGTCCGGCCGGCACCGTCAGTTTCACTCCTAACCATAACTGGAATCTGCAGGTTTCAACTGCCTTCTCCAGCAGCAGAGGTTTTCACGTATACGACGCCATGCAAAATGGCTTTTCTATCTCGTATGCGAGGCCATTCCACCGCAAGTTCAATGACGATTCCGGAACTGTTGTTCTGCAATACCCGATTCGGTTCTCAGCAGGCCTGCAAGAGGTAACTTTTTTCAACTTTACGGGGGCTCAAAATCAGCAGTTCAGACCTTATGTGCGCATCAGTCTATTTTGAAGGCGGGATCCGATGAGAATTTGCCTAGTTGCGACCTTTCCTCCAAGTGGACGCCAGTTGAACGAGTATGCCTTTCACATCGCGCAAGCACTGCTGTGTAATCCTGACGTCGAATTGACGATTCTCGCCGACGAACTGGATGACTATGACTTTGCCACCGACGAGCACGGTAATTCGCTGAAGGCGAATCAAATGTCAGAGTTGGCGGGGTTCAATGTAATTCGTTGCTGGAAATTTGGAAGTCTTGCAACTCCGGTGCGCTTGTTAATGGCTATCCGGCAATTGAAGCCAGACGTCGTATGGTACAACCTTGTCTTCTCCAGCTTTGCAACTCCCAAGAACCCTGTCGCTGCATTTGCAGGGCTCTTTGCGCCTGCTCTGACACGAGCCGCCGGCTTTTTCACGCATATAACTTTGCACCACATCATTGAACATGTAGATTTTGCTGGCGCCGGAGTTCGGCGGGAGAAGCTATTTCGAATCGGGACGACTCTGGCTACCAAAGCTTTGCTGAAGGCGCACTCAGTTTCTGTGCTGCTTCCCCGCTACCGCAGCACCCTGATTGAGAAGTACTCCGCTCAAAATGTGCTGCTGGGTACACACGGAACATTTGCGTCAATTCCCAGCTCTCCTGATTTTACGAAGCGCGGCAATCCGGATCTGCGCATCCTGGCGATCGGGCACTGGGGAACGTACAAGCGATTGGAGACGTTGATGGAGGCGTTCCCAATTGTTCTCGAGAAGGTCCCAAATGCGAGGCTGATTATTGCCGGCGCAAACCACCACACGAAGGCTGGATATTGGGAATCGATACGTGACGCACAGCCTGCTGGGCTGCCAATTGAGTTCCACGGATACATTCCAGAAGATGCAATTCCTGAGCTCTTTCAGTCAACGTCGATTCTGGCGTTGCCTTACGACTCGGCAACCGGATCGAGCGGGCCGGCTCATCAGGCATGTGAGTACGGAGTTCCAATTGTATGTGTCGACATAGAGGAATTCCGGGAAATGGCAGCGGGCGAAGATATGGCTATCCGCTTCTACAAAAAAGGCAATGTGGCCGAGTTAGCCGAGCAACTCATTGCCATTCTGCAATCTCCGGAGCTGCAACGAAGCATGGCGAGTCACAACTTTGCAGCTGGGGTTGAGATGACTATGACCAGCGTAATCAAAAACTATCTTCGCTGGTTCGAGCTCCAGAAATGCAAGAGAGCGATGCGCACTGCAGGAGTTATTCCAGGGTTTCGGCGCCTTTCGGTTGGGACTCCGCGGGCCACCGTAGCTTCAGCTGACTGGCACGTGCCGCCGGCATTGTTAGTGCAGCAGCAAAAAGACATGGATACCGGTCAAGAGAACAATCCAGCGGGAAATTATACCCAAGTCGACAATGGGCTTGATTCTTCCGTATGGACTAATCCCCAGGCTCTAAAGGATCAGTCAAATGGCGACTTGGATTAGTCAAAACCGCATCTCTGGATGCATTCAATCGAGGCGACGAACGCGAAGTGTGCTGCCGAAAAGTACCAGCCAGTTGTGGTTCGTTTGTCTGCCGGGATTATCGGACAAGGATGCTCCCCTTTAGGGGATTGAAAGGAAAGACACCATGGCAATCGCCAGCGTTCGCAGATCTCTTTACCGGATTCCCTCCTTTATTACCCTTGGCTTTCTGCTGCCCCTGCTGTTGAGTGGATGCGGAGGCAGCTTCAGTGCTACATCTTCCGCGCCAACCGTGACGATTACCGCTAATCCCACTTCGATCACCATGGGGACTGCATCCACTTTGACCGTGACTGCAACGAATGCCACCCAGGTAACGGTGACCGGAAGCGACGGCACCAGGTATACCTTGCAGCCTAACGGTGGAACCCAGTCAGTGAATCCAACGTCGACGACTACTTACACGGCAGGCGCGACCGGGACCGGGGGAACAACCTCAGCGAGTGCGATCTTGACAGTTGGTGCGAACCCACCGCCGACCGTCAGCATCACCGCAAATCCAACGTCGATCGCATCAGGAAGCTCGTCCATTTTGACTGTGTCTGCAGTAAATGCCACCCAGGTGATAGTGACCGGAACCGACGGCAGCACGTATACCCTGCAGCCGAACGGCGGAACACAGACAGTGAGCCCTGCCGCGACCACGACTTACACCGCAGCCGCGACCGGTGCTGGTGGAAAAACGTCAGCGAGCGCGACCCTGACAGTCGGTTTAAATCCCCCGCCGACCGTCGGTATAATTGCCAATCCAACTTCAATTACTTTGGGAAGCTCGTCCATTTTGACTGTGACTGCAACGAATGCCACGCAAGTGACAGTTACCGGTAGCGATGGCACCAAATATACTCTGCAGCCGAGCGGCGGAACCCAGTCAGTCAGTCTAACCTCGACGACGACTTACACGGCGACCGCAACTGGCGCTGGTGGGACGATCTCGGCAACTGCAATCGTAACAGTGGCAGCGAATCCCGCCCCGACCGTCAGCATCATAGCTAATCCGATGTCAGTTATCTCCGGGAATTCATCCACACTGACGGTGGCTGCGACCAATGCTACACAGGTTGCGGTGACCGGATCAGATGGCAGCAGTTATACGCTTCAGCCAAGCGGAGGAACGCAGTTGGTCAGCCCCACCGTGACTACGACTTACACAGCAGCAGCAACTGGTATAGGGGCACCCGCATCTGCGAGTGTGACAGTCACCGTGTCTGCGGCAGGTAGTCTGCAATCCATAAGCCATGTAATCTTCATGCAGCAGGAGAACCATTCGTTCGACAACTATTTCGGAATGCTGAACCCCTACCGAAAAGCAAACGGCTGGAACATTGGAGACGATGGCAAGGACTATGAAGTAGACGGCATCGACGACAAGCTGACCACGATAAGCAATATGGACGATGAAGGTACGTCGTTCCCGCTTTTCAAGTTCACCAGCACCTGCGTCGACGATGAGACTTCGGATTGGCTGGCAAGCTATGGCGAGGTCAATCGCTACAACTTTCTTGCCACACGTCCGATCCTGATGGATGGCTTTGTTCACAATGCGGAGGGCTTCGCGAAGAGCTGTACGATCCCTGGTGCGGCTGGTAGTTGTTCCGGCACCTTCACGGATTTGACCGGAAAGCGCGCGATGGGATATTACGATCAGAGCTTTTTCAATTACTACTACTACATGGCATCCCAGTTCGCGGTGTCCGATCGTTGGTTCTCGCCGGTATCGACCAAGAGCATTGGCAACCGCATCGCGACCTTCACGGGGGGCACGACACAGGGTTTGGCCAAGGACCCGGGCGGTGATGACCATCTTTCTCAGCTCAACATACCGAACATCTTCCAGGAACTTGACCAGGCAAAGGTCTCCTGGAAGATCTACTACACGGTCACTCAGGGCTTCTGCCTCAACACGGATGACTGCACCGGGTCCTCAAACGCGGCGTATCCCGCGACCACCTTCTCTAACCTGACCTATTCATACCAATATATGTATGAGAATCCCACCGGTGCTCCATGCACCGCCCCGGCACAGCCGTCCAGCGTGGTTGGCGATTCGGCGAACAGTTTCTGCATCGATCCGAACCATGTTGCCCCGGTGTCGGCCTACTTCACCGATCTCACCGACGGTACCCTCCCAAGCTTTGCCTTCATTGAGGCCGGTTACGCCAATAATGACGAGCATCCGGGCTCAGGCCAATCGGTTCTGTTAGGCCAGGTACAAGTAGCAAGCATCGTGAACTCTCTTATGGCGAGTTCTGCATGGAAGGATTCCGCCTTCTTCTTCAGCTACGACGAAGGTGGAGGGCCATACGACCACGTTCCACCCGTGCCTGGCCACTCAAACGATTTTACAAATGCTTCTTTGGGACCAATCCCGGACATCTCACAGATCGCAGTGAATGCCGACGCGTACATCCCGTGTGTGCCAACCGGCGGAATTCCTTCGCTGCATTGCGACCTGGCATCGAATGACCCGGGCGCCAATGCAGGCGACGCCGCGGCCCAACAGGGATTTGCCGCACAGCTAGGTTTCCGCTTGCCGAACATAATCATCTCGCCTTTTACCCGGCGGCATTATGTTTCGCACACGCCAATGGATCACACCGCAGTGATCAAGTTTGTCGAGAATAGGTTTATTGGCAGCGCCGCGCATCTTACAGCCCATGACGCCGCGCAGCCCAACCTGCTGGAGTTTTTCGACTTCAAGGGCATCCCATGGATCACACCGCCGACTCCGCCAACACCCGTGACGGCCCAATCGCTGGGATACGATCCATGCACCCCTGCGAAAATGGGGCCGTAAGCCAATGAACCATCCAGAGGGGAGCTGCAACTCACCGTGGCTCCCGGCCCGTGGCAAGTTGTCAGCGGTCCGGGAGCAGGCTCTTACCAGTACGTGACGCTGAAATTGTCCACATACGTGGTATTCGCGGTGTTGATGGCGTTCCCGTCCATTTGGTAGTTTGCCGTCACACCCCACCAGCCCGAGTCCGCAATCCCCGCAGGATACGTCTTGTTAAGCGTGTAGGTGGTGCCGTTCAGTTCAATCGACTGGTAGAGCAACGTGTTGTCTGGTTCCCGCTGCAAGTTGAGGGTCACATGGTTCCAGCCATTCACGAATTGACAGGGAATTCCCGCTGATACCCATAGATTGTTCAGGTTGTCCCATATGTCCCAGTTCCCATCACCCAGGTGATTGCACTGCGTTCCCCAGACCATTCCGACGCCGTTCATATACATGCTTATGTCGAATTCAAGTACCTGCGTGATACTGTCCTTCGTTACATAGAAGTAGCTGTCGTAGATGAAGTTATGGATGGACGGAAGAATCGCGTGGTTCGCATCCGGTATTTGCGGCGAATTCTGACCGATGAGCTGGGCAGAGAACAGACCGTCCGCATACGGACTAGCAGGGTTGAGCTCGAACATGGTGGCGTTGCCGCTCAGCGAGGGTTCCGCGACCTTGAATATCTCCTCAATTGAGGTACCGAAACACGGTGTCTGGCAGTCGGCATAAGCAGGCGGCATCTGAATCCAGCTACGCCAGTTTCCAGAGGCGGTCTGGATATTCGAGATTACGGTTTGACCCTGGGGCGTGATCTGGACGTTGGCCTTCGGCGAGACCGGCGTGTTGGATACACCGCCGCAACCCGCGAGGAACAAAAGCATTAGAGGCAAGTAACGACGTTTCTCCATTAGTTTTCCTTCGACACATAATTGCGGGCGCAGACATCCCGTGGACCCTGCGCACGCAAAGGGTCAGCCCGGATGAAATCGGTTTTTCTTAAAGCCTGAAAGAAGGGGACAGAACCATCGCCTCTGTTCTGTGTCTTCGTTTTCGGTGCGACCCAACTTCTTTCACTTATCTCGTCGGTGCCAGGAGCAGAGAGTAGATAGCCAGCCATTCAACTGGAGTGTTAACCACAAACTGAGCTATTTGGCTCAACAATCGAATCCCACAATCGTGGTACCCGGTCGTCCAAAAGAGCGCAGGCTCCCATGAAGTAATTCTTCCTATCTTGGCAACTTTAGGGGATCCAAAGACATAGACTTCAAGGAGACTCGCACCGAGGTCAGGCTCAGTTGCGCATGCTTCAACTAACGGGCAGTTTTGCGCATTCTCATCAGTCGCAGGATTTCGCTCGGCATCTTGCCTTAGGTCTCGAACTCCATAGCGCGACTCTGACAATTTTTTGAAATTCTGTATAAAACAGTACACTTTTTATGTATAAAACGGAACACTTATTATGCCGCAACGCGGGATTTGTCAATCTGTTTGCGAATAAGTGCAGATAAATTGCGAATAAGTGAAGACGGCGGGCGAATTTGGGTTGCCAAAAGCTTCAACTAAAGGGAGACTAAAGTCTCAATTCGAAGTAAGTCTCGCCGTAGTAGTTCGCCATCAATCGATGATTTTTAGCGGTTCCTAGTCAAAAGCCGAGTAAGTCGCAAGCAACCATTCATCGCCAGAATCCTTGCGGTCTAAGAGGGCTGCACGTGGGGTGTGCTTACTTAGTCCGCATCCGCCGGTGGCTGCTACGAATCGTGCCGCAGGGTGTGTCGCGGATTCCGGATTATGCACAGCCACGGCGAGCTTCAAGTAGTACAACATTCTCGGTCGGCTCGACGCGTTCTCACACATACTCCGTATTGATTGATGTTCCGATTCACGGGGTCAAGTTTGACGTCGGACGATAAGGGGCATTTGGACGTCTATGGGGAACCCGCGGGACCTTCCACCAAACTGAAGTAAGCTCGCGGTCACCGCCAAGCCAGCCTTTCGCTCGGAGACCCCCCACGTGTTTCCTGAGTCTGTGCCAACCATGTGGATTATTTGCGCGCCGCCCTCCGCCCACGACCCTTGAGAACTGTGCCGCCGGATGTGCCACAGGTTTCGCGTTATTGGGCGTCAGAGTCCGCTTTGACGATCTCCGCGCAAAAGCAAAGCCCGCTGCAATAGCGGGCTTTAGCGTCAAATCTCTGGTAGCGCTACCGGGAATTGAACCCGGGTTTTAAGATTGAGAATCTCACGTCCTAACCCCTAGACGATAGCGCCACACACTTTGAGGGGTAGCCGTCTCCGGCCAC
>DASRLI010000539.1:0-4124 GCA_035648535.1 Occallatibacter sp.
GAAGAGGACGGCGGTGACGCCCAGGCCGGCGAAACGGCGCTGGTCTACGCCCTGGACCTTCGCGGTAAGAAGGATGACCGGAATGTGTGCGATTGCGGGCATAGCTTGCATCTCTTTGAATGTCGTCGGGCCGTCCATCAATGGCATCATCACGTCCATCAGGATGGCGTCGGGTGGGTCGGCGAGCGCGGAGCGGATGCCGTCGGCGCCGGAACTGGCGAGGTTTACCTGCCAGCCCGCCATGGATTCCAGCGAGAGTGCGGCCACCTCGCGGATGTCGTCCTCGTCATCGATGATGAGAATGCGTCGCATTGGCACTAGCCCCGTCGGCTTCCAAGTGTAACGCCTTCAGGCGCTGAGGCCAACGGGCGTATCGATAGACGTGGATGCGGGAGACGCAGGCGCCGCTGTGCGGAGGTGACGGACCATGGTGCGGACAAGCTCTTCGACATCGTGCGGCTCGACGCGGTCTTTGGGAAGGAACTGCGTGGGGCCAAGACGAAGCTGCTCCATTTCCGGTTCGGAGAGATGGCGGCCCGAATATACGATCAGGGGAAGGTTGCAGAGCGCCGGCTGCTGGCGCAGCCACCCGACCAACGCGAAGCCGGTGCCGTCGGGGAGCCCGACATCGAGGATGAGGATGTCGGGTGGGGTGGCGATACAGGCCGCCTTGGCCTGATGCAGGCTGCGGACGTGCTGGATCGAGACTTCTTCACCGGGAGTGTCACCGGCTTCGAATTGCGAGAGGACGACGGTGGCGAGGTCGTTGTCGTCTTCCACCAGAAGAATGCGGCCGGGGCCGGCGCTGGCCCGGAGAACGCGGCCAAGCTCGGCGAGCAGAAGGGTTTCGGTGAATGGCTTTTGCACCCAGCCCTGAGCGGCGGCGATCAGCGGCGCTCCACGGGTTGGCTTGGCGGCCGGCGACAGCGCGCTGAGGACCACGACCGGAATGTCGGCGGTCGCCGGATTGTGCTTGAGGCGCTCCAGGGTTTCCCAGCCGGACAGGCCGGGCATGTAGAGATCGAGAAGGATGGCTTCGATGGGTTGGTGCTCGGCAAGCTGTATGGCCTGCTCTCCGCGCTCGGCTTCGAGAACGGTGTAGCCGTGCTGGCGAAGCTGCTCGGCGAGGATGTGGCGAACGCCGGCGTCGTCGTCGCACACCAGGATCGTCCCCGACGGCTTGATGGCGGGCGTCATGGGCATGCTTTCCGCGATGATGATGCGCGGAAGCTGCAGGACGAAGGTGCTGCCGGGGCGGCCCGGTTTGTCGGTGTCGTTGCGCTCGGCCCAGATGTTTCCGCCGTGCTGGATGGCGATGCTGCGGCAGATGGCGAGCCCGAGGCCGGTGCCGCCCTTCTGGCGGGAGTCGCCCGGCTCGACCTGCTGGAAGCGGTTGAAGATGGTTTCGAGCTGGTCGGCGGGGATGCCGCGCCCCGCATCTTCCATGCGCAGGACGAAGTCGGTGGGGGTGGTGCTGCTGAGCACGCGGATGGGAGCGCCCTCGGGCGAGAACTTGATGGCGTTCGAAAGCAGGTTGCAGAGTAGCTGAAGCACGCGGTCCGGATCGCCGTCAAAGACGATAATGTCGCCACCGGACTCAGGAACGATCTCTACGCTGACGCCGGCGGCCTCGGCCATGGGCGCCATGGTTTCAACCGCCTGTACCAGCAGCTCGGGCAGCGAGCAGCGGTGGATCTGGAGCGAGGCGCGTTCGGAGTCCATGCGCTCAAGGTCGAGTATGTCGTTGATCAGGCGGACCAGGCGGTCGGTGTTGGTGCTGGCGATGCGCAGCAGGTTGAGGGCCGTGGCGTCGACCTGGCCGAGCATTCCGCTGGAGAGCAAGCCAAGCGCGCCGCGGATGCTGGTGAGCGGCGTCCGCAGTTCGTGCGAAACCGTGGAAATGAATTCGTCCTTGATCGTTTCGAGGTGGCGATGCTCGCGCAACGTCTGCTGCTGCTGCTCCGACACGCGCACCGCTTGTTCGCGCTCTTCAACAAGCAGACGGATTTGTCGCTGTGCGCGCGTGTACGCGATGAGTAGAGCACTACACGCAACGATCAGCGTGGCAAGTAGTAGATAAGCGAGGGCCATGTTTGATTGCGAGTTCCATGGTAACGCAAACAGAGGTTACTAAAGGAACATCCTTTGAGACTTAATTCAATATTTCGGCACTTTTTAGCGCCGCATGAGCCTCAAACTGGAGATTCCGTCTCAAAAGCCGGAGCGGCACTCAGGCTGACGACCGCTCGCTGGGCTTCCACTGCCGCCGTTTTTCTGTCGGAGCGCGCCAAATCGCTGAAAACGATGGGCTCCTCGCCGAACTGCATGGTGGCGTGCAGCCCATGCAGCGAAAGAAAGCTCCATATGTGCGCCACCAGACCCTGCGGGCCCCAATGCACGTCGTTGCGCAACGTCCTGCCAGCCGCAATGTCGCGCGCCGGGATCGCATAGCGGATGAAGGCGGGAACGATCGGCGCCCCGGCTTCGATGGCCTGCGCGATCAGACCGCTGCGGAACGGCATCGCGACTTCGTCGCCCACTCCGGTGGTTCCTTCAGGGAAGAAGACCACCGGAAGCCCGTCGCGAAAACCTTTGGCCATGCCCTCGGCGGCCTTGCTGGCGCTTCCGCCACGCCCGCGCGCCACGTAGACCGTGCCGCTCATCATGCTCATCCAGCCGAGCAGCGGTGTGGAACGGAGTTCCACTTTGGACACGAAGACCACCGGATGAATGGCCGAGTGCAGCATGATGTCCACATAGGTCAGGTGGTTGGAGATGATGGCGCCACTGTTGGGGATGGTGCCTTTGACGGTGAAGGTGACGTCCAGCGCGCGCAGAATGCGGCTGCAGAAGCGGCTCAGCCACGCGGCGCGTTCAGGACGGGTCTGGGGCCGCGTGATCACCAGCTCTGCGGCGGCGTGCAGGAAGTAGGCGACGACCAGGAAAGCGCGCCAGAGGTTTCTGAAAAAAGACAAACGTTGCACTCCGTTGGGTACTGGGATGAGTTTACAGGGGTCGCGCCGATCCCGGAAAAGCAGGCCCGTGCCTGGGACGCCGCAAAAACGCTAACTGCAATGGCAGGTATGCTTAAGCACAGTGCTGGAAGACTCGAATTTTATTCGGCGGCGGGTGGTGGGGCCGGTCATGCAACTGCTGCGCTTCGGCGCGACGCCGGAGCGGCTGGCCTGGTCGATCGCGGTGGGCGTGGTGATCGGCGTCAACCCGCTGCTGGGGTCGACGACCGTGCTGGCGCTGGCGGTCGCGCCAACCTTCGGACTCAATGTGGTGGCATCGCAGTTCGGCAACCACCTGGTCTATCCGCTCGAACTGCTGCTGTTTCCGGTGTTCATCCGGGTGGGAAGTCTGCTCTTTCGCACCCAGCGGATTCCGCTCGAACTGCCCGCCATCTTTCATGCGGTCAAGCTGCATCCGTGGCAGACGACCCGTCTGCTGTGGAACTGGGAGTGGCATGCCCTGGTCGTGTGGGCGATGGTGGCGGCGGTGGTCGCACCGGTGTTGAAGATGCTGCTGAAGCCCGCGCTGGTCCGGATGCTGGACCGGTTGCATCATGAGCCGGTGGTGGAGAAGTAGGCCCATTCGATCCTGGACCCAAAATGTTGTCAAGCCCTCCAGCCTGTGCAAAACCCCTAAACCCCGCACCAACATTGGAAAATTAAGCTAAAAATAGCTGGCGTATACATACCGCTCCATTCGCTACAATTAACTCAGCACTCAAAACTCACAACTCAAGACTGACCAGAAACCCTGCCAAAGCACCCGGCAGTCAACCCTCTCTACGCTCAATAGCTCAAAGCTCTGAGCTGTCCAAAACCCCGAACCCCGCACCCAGTCAGAAAGGCCGTTCCTGATCGCTCTCCGCTCGTAGCTCTTCGCTCCTTCACAACCCGAAACCGGCCAAAACAGCCAGAAGGAAACGTAAGCCCTGTGCTTTCCGATATTTGACGGACAAGCCATTTCGATTCAATCGCTTGCGGAAAGGCGCCGCCTTGGAGCCCCACATTCTAAACCACTTAGAGCATTTCTAATTTAAGTATATACATATGTGAGATACTGCATCTGCCTTCTGAGGAGGGGGTGCGGATGCAGGCTTACTCTCAGGATTT
>DASRLI010000540.1:0-8713 GCA_035648535.1 Occallatibacter sp.
TCGGTGTAGTAGGCCCGAAGCTGCTGAAATGCCGCTGCGCGGTCGGCACTCAGCGTGACGCGATTGCGCGCGGCGTCGTAAGTGTTGGTCCGCATTTCGCGAATCAGGCGCGCCTTGAAGATGGCCTGTTTGTCCGGCCCGAGAGCTTCGAAATTTGCCGCTCCTGCCCTGACCGCCCAGATGTTCAGCAGAATCTCCGATTCCCGGTGCAGCCAATCTGCGCTCCAATCGGGTGCAACATAAGCGCCGTGGCCCCAGACGGTACCGATTTCCTGTCCGCCAATTGACTGCCAGACCCCTTGCCCATCGGTGATGGAACTGCCGGTGAAGAGAAGCTGCCCGTCAGTGTTGTACACGTCGGGGATGGGGGGAGCTTCGCTGATCATCTTCCTGCCGACTCCCCCGAGCACGGCGAAAGATCCAATAATGACGATGGCCAGTGCCACCCAATAACGCTTATAGGACATGATTCTCCCTCACTTGATTAGGACGAAAATGGTGCGTAATGCTCCAGAAGGCGCCGATATCCGGTTAGGTAACCCTCGTTAAGCCGAAGATGGGATGCTGCAAAGGTCATTGAAAGTCCCTGTTGAAGCAGTTGCACTGAGGCAACAGTAGCGTTCAACGAATAGGGAAAGCAGGGACTTAGGTCACTATCCGACGGAATTAGTTCAAAAATGCCGAGACTCATCATCCCAGCAGGAAGCAAGTCATAGTGGGATTTAAATCAGACTATGAGAAGCTGGACCGTTCGCCCTTTCCGAGATTTCATGTGGGTTTGTGCATTGGGCTGCTAGCTCTCCGTCGCGAAGGCGTTGCGGCCCAGTAAGAAGGTGAGCATGAGGTTCGAAGCAAACAGAAGCACTCCACCCAATTCCAACATGCCTGAGACAGGCAGCACCTTCCATGCGAATGAGACCAGACCCTCATATGCAAGAGGCTCAGAGGAAACACGTAGCAGGCATCCTGTCTGGAGACACAGCAGACTAAGAAGCATCAAACGCTTACTGAAGATACTTTGAATCCCTGTGAAGTGCGGCAGGATCCGTGGCCCAATTGCGAACACCATCGTCGCTGCAAAGCCGACTGTTAGCGCATGACGTGAGGCGCCCCAGATGCCGCCGTGCACATCGAAAAATGCAGCCCATACACTCATCGATCCAGCCACGATCAGCCAGGCATAAGCCAGACGGATGAAGGTTGGAAAGCTTGGATGGATACCCTGAGTTTTTGCGCGCCCATGGGGCCGTTCTGCAAAGCGCAGTGCAAGTCCGACCGCAACTGCGCTCAAGAAGAATAGGATCGCTGCGGGCTTGGGCCATCCTGCCACGCCGACGAGAACGCCCGCCAAATCCATGCATAATGCTGCCCGAAACCAACGAACATCGGGCTTCGAGATCGCAAGAAAGGTCGGCAGCCATCGCGCCGAGAATCCCCAAACCACCGGCACGACAAATCCCCATCCAAGCACTACGAGATATTTCTGATCGAGTGAATGCGGAAAGGACCGAAGGCCGCCCTGCACAGACAATCGAACGCACTCGACAAAATTGAAGATTACAGCGGACGCGAGCCCCGCCGTCCCGACCAGGACGGAAACCATCCAGAGTTCCATTGGAGGCTTCGCTCGATTTCCTTGAGTTGATACTGGCAGTTTATGGTGTGAGGCTGCGTAGAGAAAAAGTATGACCGCCATGAGCTCAAATCCCGCGGAGATCGGCAGAAGAGCGCGCCAATGCCATCCATAAATGCTTGCGAACCACCGCACCCCCACACCGGAGGTCCAAAGCACGTAGCAGGAGAGAGGCACACGAAGGACCGACCGCCCATGCTCGGGTTGTGAATAGAATCCAATGCCAAGAATGAAGCTACCGATCCAGCCAAACATTTGAGCGTGGCCGTGTCCTTCAATCCATGCGGCCGGTAGTGTGCCCAGACCGTGGTGCGCACTGATCGCCATCAGGTTCGAAAATCCCAACAAGGTCCCAGGCAAAGCCATAAAGAAGAGCCCGCTTAAGATCCACGCGCGGAGCATAAGGCTCTTCTGACGTTCGCGAGCAATGATTGCCGTATTGCCGTGGATGGTGCCTGTGGGGGTCGGCTGTTCGAACAACGGAAGCGTAGCCATAACTAACTCCTCACCTTGAGTTCTGCTTCCAGTTGAATGGCACGGGGAAACAAAACGTCGTTCTCGAGGTGGACATGTTGCTTGAGGTCAGCCTCGAAATCGCGGAGTCCAGAAAAGAGAGCGATGTGTGTAGCGCACGCCCATGAGGGCAGCTCGAAGTGATTCGTCAGGCGGATGAGCTCGGCCACGATATGGTCGGCGGACTCGTGTTCCTGTTCCATCATGAAGATCGGGTGCGTAACCGAACGGAAGCATGCGTGCGAGGGCGGGTAAGCGACAATCGATTCCTGATCCATTTGCGAGATGAACGGGAAGAGGACCTGCTCCTCTTTTTGAATATGCGTATACATCTCGCCACGGAGCTTCTCAATCAGCTCGGCGACCTTCGCGAGTTCGGGCGCACGATCACCCCGTGTCGCCGCCAGCTTCAAAGCCATCTCGGCGAGCCTCGGAAGCTCTTGACGAACACAATGGTGATGAATGCGGACGATGTGTTGAACCAGGCGGGCGAGAGAAAGAGTTGCCGGATCCGAAGCTATGCCACCACGTTCCTGGGCCTCCGAATCAGTGAGTTTCTCAAGGACTTGATCGACCGAGAGTTGCAGTTCCTGGCACGCTCCTTCGAGCGACAGATCAGCTTGCAAGCACAAGTCGATATCGAATCGGTGAAAGACTCTGGCCGAGGATGGATACTGCGTAACGATTTCGCGGATGGACTGGGTTGAGGTTGGCATAAGCACTCTCCACCTGCAACCGTATCGATCTATGGAGAGCAGAGCAGTAACTTATGTCACTCGAAGTCCAAAAGTTCTAAGAAGTCGTCTCCAGCAAGGCCTTGAGGCCGTCAATATCCTTTACTACGATTTGTCGCGCGTCAACATCCAGAAGTCCCTCGGCCTGCAAGCGCATAAGGTTGCGGGAAACCAGTTCGCGTACCGTTCCAAGCTGATTGGCGAGTTCCTGATGGGTTGCCGGCAGTTGAAACTCGATTCCGAGAGAACTCGGTTTGCCCTCGTTCTGGGCAAGTTTGAGCAGTGCCGATATGAGTCGCTGGCGGATTGTCGTGAACGACAACTCCTCGATGATACCCACTAGTCGTCGCAAGCGCGCTCCTACGACCTGAAGCACCTTGAGCGCGACTTCTGGATGTTCCATGCAGTACGCCTGAAAATCGCGGCGTGAAATGAACGCGATTTCTGCATCCTCGATCGCCGCAGCGGAGGCGGGAAATGGCCCACCATCGAAGACTGGCAATTCCGCGACAGACTCGCCCGGAACATTCACAGCAAGTACCTGCTCGCGACCGCTCACAGACGTCTTGAAGATGCGAACTTTGCCTTGCGCAATGATGTGCAAGCCGTTGCAAGGCTCGCCCTCTGTGAAGAGCAACTCCCCTGCGCTGAATAGCTTGCGAACTGTTCGCGCAGCGAGCGTTTTCAATTCTGTCGGCGTGAGGCTCGACAAAAGTGCGGTCTTCCCGAGGGCAGTTGCAAGATCGGTACGTTCAGCGGTCACTCGGGAATTCTAGCAGCCTGGGACTTTGGTCACTGCGTTAAGCCCGCATGCGGCTGTCTTATTGATTCATGAACCCGCAAATCAACACGATCGACTTTAACGAACAGCCATTCATCGCCATCTGGGAAGTGACTCAGGCCTGCGATCTGGCCTGCGTGCACTGCCGCGCGTCCGCCCAACCGGACCGCGATCCCATGGAGCTGAGCACGAATGAGGGCAAACATCTCATCGACCAGATCGCGGCCTTGAAGGTTCCAGTCTTTGTGTTAACAGGAGGCGACCCGATTAAGCGACCCGATCTTTTCGAACTCATCGGCCATGCCCGTTCCGTAGGCGTCAGGGTTTCCCTTACCCCGAGTGCTACGCCTTTGCTCACGAAGGATATTGTCATCAGGCTGAAAGAGGCTGGGCTTGCCCGGCTTGCGGTGAGCATGGATGGCGCGAGCGCCGCAACCCACGACGCATTCCGCGGGATGAGTGGGTCATTCACGCGAACTCTCGATGCCGTGCGTTGGGCAAATGAGATCGGCCTGCCGGTGCAGATCAACACTACGTTCAGTCGCAGGAATATTGCTGAAATCGACGAGATTGTCTCCTTGATGGAGAGGTTAAAGATAACGCTTTGGAGCGTCTTCTTCCTCGTCCCCACAGGACGTGGAAAGCTCAACGATTTATTGAGTGCGGAAGAGTTCGAATCGGTCTTTGCGAAGGTCTACAGTCTGTCCAGGACAGCAAGCTTCGACATTAAGACGACTGAGGCGCAGCATTACAGGCGCTTTGTCTTGCAGCAGAGAGTCGCCGACCGAAAGTCGGGACTGGCTCCCAATAGCGTGTTTGAGAGGTCTGTCGACGCGATTGGGCGCGCGCCGCGCGGTCTCAACGATGGCAAGGGATTTGTCTTCATCTCGCACAAAGGGGAGGTATTCCCTAGCGGCTTCCTCCCTCTTTCGGCCGGCAACATCCGCGAACAGGAATTAGCAGCGATCTATCGCCACTCGCCCCTATTCCGCGATTTGCGTGACACTTCAATGCTCGAGGGAAAGTGCGGCTCCTGCGAGTTCAAGGAAATCTGCGGAGGATCGCGAGCCCGCGCGTACGCTCTCACCGGAAACCCACAAGCCGAAGAGCCATGCTGTTCCTACGTTCCGAAAGGATACGTACAGCCGGCGCCGCAAATGAAAACAGCATCAACGCTTCACGTCCTCCAGGGCGCTTAAGACCGGCTTCGGGCTCGAATGGAAGACAATCATAGGAATAGTAGGAATTGAGGGAACACCATGGCGATTCAGATCGGTGCAAAGCCCGACAGCGGTTTTGACGACCCAATTGGAATGCTCAAGGATTGCCACAGAAGGATAGAGAGCTTTCTCGGCATTCTTTGCGTTGTGGTTGATCGGGCGCAGGACAGGAATCTTACTGATGAGGAGCGCGATGCGGTTAAGGCTGCGCTTGAGTACTTCAGAACCGGTGGACAACGCCACACGGCGGATGAGGAAGAATCACTCTTTCCACGATTGCGCAAGTCTAATGCGAAATCCTTCGAAGAGATCGACCGGCTTGAGAACGATCATCACGAGGCAAACGATTTGCATGGATCGGTCGAGCGGCTTTATTCAGCATGGATTGAGTCGGGCGGCTTAGGGTTGGAAGAAGCGCAGCAGTTGCGCTCCCAAACCGCACGTCTCAAGCAACTCTATTCCGACCATATCCAAGTCGAGGAAACGATCGTTTTCGCTCGCGCGATTCAGGTGTTGGACCGCCACGCCATTGCGGCGATCGGGACCGAGTTTCGTTTTCGAAGGAAATAGCTCTCTGCGGCATGAATATCACGCCGACGAGTTCCGCAGGCAAGCGGCAGTTTGCTGCAAAAGACCTTTCGTCCGTTTGGATCCGGCTCTTTACATGCCTGGGTGACTAGCCTCCCTCGAATGGGAAACTAGATCCATGTACATGTCCCGTGGCAGATTCGTCTGCCAATGCCCAGTAGCCTTCGCCACCACGACCAGGCCCAGGAAGATCAAGCGAGAACTGCTGCAACGGCAAAGGGTGAGAGTACGCGGCGACGCCATCTCTCCGCCGGTGTTGCTGCCTTTCTCGGTACCAACGAGAATTGCAGAGTGCTCTCGGCCGGGCACGCGGCGACACACGCCATGCACGCCGTGCATTCAACGGATCGGATTTGCGCGAGTTGATCAACGGCCAAGCTGGAAGGACAGACTCGCGCGCATTTCCCGCAATCGATGCAGGCTTTGACGTCGCAACGGATCTTTACCGGACTAGGTAGCGATGTGATTCCAAGCAGAGCTCCATATGGACAGAGATACCGGCACCAGAAGTTCTGGATCAGCATGGACAGCAGAACCAGCAAACCGATGACGATTGCCCCTGTTTCCCCGATATCGCGGAAGAGATTCAGCATCTTGACATCGGCGACGAGGCCGTACGGTGTAGACATGAAATCGTGGATTGCGTCGGCGGACATGGCACCGATTACGAACACAAAGAAGCCAAGAAGCAGATATTTGAGCCCTCGTAACGGGACATCCTACCACTTCGGTGGATGCAGGCTGCGGCCGAATAAATGTCTTCCAAGTTTCCAAAGATGCTCCGACAGGGTTCCGACCGGGCAAAGCCAGGAACAGAAGGCGTTCTTTAGCAGGACACTCATAAGCATGAAGGCAATGAAATGAACCATCGCCGCAGGATGGACCGCGGAGACGCGTCCAGTGAGGAAGAAGTACTTCGTATTCATCAGTCCTGCTATCGGCAGCCAGCCTTCGGCCCCTGCGGGTCGTGGCACGTTGAATCCCGTGCCGCCGCGCTCGCATGGGCGCTCTATCACTGGATCACGCTAAAGACTATCTCGGCGAGTTCTTCTGGCGTATTACGCGGAAGCTCGGTAGGCCCCAAGCAATCACAGCCACGGCACACAAACTGGCCCGAATCGTTTACCACTTGCTGGGCACAAAGGAGGCCTACAACGAGAGCGTCTTTCACAAGTCTGAAGCTGACACCATCCGCCGTGCGGAATATCGGCTGCGCAAGCAAGCTGCTCAATTTGGATTTCAGGTTATCCCCTCAGAGAACAAATGATGTTCCTAAGGAGTCGGCTAGGGTTGAGTGACCTGTTTTTAAAGGTATAGGTTTTGACACGGCCGGATCGGAGAGATCCGGCCATTGATTATGTGGGATTTACGAGGTCGGTTTTTGGAGGCCTTTTGTTGCAGCGGCGATTCGCTTGTGGATGTCGTTAACGACGCGGCGCTGCTGAGTTAGTTCCTGCTGCACGTGCGATACTTCAGGCCGGGCGGCCTGGAGTTGTTCGCGAAGATCATCGTTGGCTTGCTCGAGATATTTGCGAACACGAGCGTGGCCGCCCACGGCCTCCCCGATCATGAAGCCGAAGGTTGGCCGATAGCAGCATCCATATAGGTAGAACAGCGGCAGATTCATCGATCATGCAACTTGCTCCTTTGGGATCACCGCGTCTTGCTGGAGCACGCGGCGTACGGTTGCGGTTGAGATGCGATGGTAACGAGCGATCTGACGCAGGCTTTGTCCCAGGCGGCGATCAGCACAGATCGCTTCGCGGTCGAGGACAAGTGGCATGCGTCCTATGTGCCGGCCCTCGAGCCGGGCGCGCCGCATACCGGCGCGGACCCGCTCGATGATCAGGTTGCGTTCGAGCTCCGCTACTGCCCCGATGATGACGACGACGGCGCGGCCCAGCGGGCCGCCGGTGTCGATCTGCTCGCGGAAGCTGACGAACTCGATGTTGAGCCGGTTCAGTTCATCGAGCACTTCCAAGAAGTGCTTCACCGATCTTGCGATTCGGTCTGAAGCCCACACCAGGACCACATCGAACTTGCCCCGGCGGGTATCCCGCATCAGATCGCCCAGCCCTGGCCGCTTAGCTTTTGTCCCGGAGATTCGGTCCGTGTATTCCTGGACGATCTCATAGCCACGCTGAGCAGCCATCTGACGTAAGTCATGGGCCTGGGTCTCGGGATGCTGATCGACGCTCGAGACCCTCATATATATGACGGCGCGTTTCACTGGCGCCGTCCCTTCTTGCTGGGTTGGCTGTTCTTGGACACGTACTCCTCGATGTACGCCATCAGCACGTCGGTCATGTTCATACCCTGAGCGGCCGTGGCCGCCTTGAAGCGATTGTGCAGTTCAACAGGAATGTTCAGATTCACTCTCTTCACCTGTGGTAGTTCGGCTTTCTTGATCTGACTCACCCCCTTTCTCCGGGTGAGTGTATCTGGTTATGAGTAAGCGGCGCTACTCGATGCCCCAGGCCGAGCGGCATAGGGTAATGATCCGGACCATCGTTGGCCAGTCGATATCGACCGCCGCGGCCATCAACTGTAACTGCTGCTTGGTTGTGGGGAGCCAGGAACCGGATTCAGTAGCCAGCCAGTTCCGTGGATCCAGGTTGGCCAGCTTGGCCGCGTTCTCGACCGAAAGGCCCGCCCGCTCACGAGCGCTGCGGATAAAACGGCCGAAGGTCCGGGCCCAGACTCCCTGGAAATAGCTGTTGTTGTCGTCGTTGGAAGGAAGAAAGGCAAGTGGCATGTTCATAGTAATACTCATATACTCATTACTCCGAAACGGCTAACCTGTCAAGGGTCGCCGGGATTTGAACTACACGTCGAGTATGTGCCGAACTGGTCAAGCTACCAAAGGCATGCCTCGTCTGGATCAACTTCGACCGTCACGCACTGCTCAACCTGTTCCAGCGCGCGCTCGGCACCTTCGTGGCCGACGCAGACGAGATCCGTCCGCAGTATTCCAACGCCGGCAACGGCACGGCAGTCTTCCAGTCCTCGGTGGTTCGTGATCTCGGCCCCTCGATCTCCTCGACCATCGACCAGCTGGATCAGATCACCATCACCAACACCGGCTCCGACAAGGAACTGGCGACACCCTGGTACTCCGACCAGATCCTGCCCTTCGACATCACGCTGACCGGCGCGAACGAATACGGCGCGATGTGCGCAGCCAAGATCTTCGGCGACAAGCTGCTCAACGAAGGATCGGGCATCTCCATCGACGACGCTGTGA
>DASRLI010000541.1:0-6128 GCA_035648535.1 Occallatibacter sp.
AACTCACGCGGGCTCCAGTCCAGCGTCCTAAGGCTGTCAAGGATTGCGCCGCGAATCCGGAACTGGGCATAGCTGCGGAACTGCACCTTCTTCTCCGGATCGAATTTGGAGAAGGCATCCATCAACCCCACAATCCCCGCCGAGACCAGGTCTTCAATGTCTACGTGCTGAGGCAGCTTCTCGTGAATGCGGCGAGCATGGAACCGCACCATAGGCAGATGCTCGAGCAACACGCGTTCCTGTTCGCCCGTCAAAACCGGTACTTCCCGGACAGCAGCCCCTGGTGGCGGATAGTTCGCCGCACCGAATCCTCTGCGTCCACTGTTCCCTTTTCCTGTTGCTGTAGCTGACTCCATACTCATCGCAGAACCCTGCCTTCCCATTGCCCATCACGCTCATCGCACCGTGCCCACCGGTCGCAACCGAACTTCCGGTGGTAGCTCTCCCGCCGACACCACCGCCAATCTCGGAAGGAGAGGTTCCAGCCAACGCTTCACGTGATAGCGGGCCGGACTAGGACAAAGAAGCACGGGCGGGACCGAAGCAGCTGTAGCTCCGATAAGTTGTCTCAAAGAATCGGCGAGGCGACGTAGCACTGGGACAGTATTTCCAGCCGTTGCAGTGAGCAATCGAGTCGTACTCTCTGGAGCGAGCGTGGCCAGAATCTCTTCTTCGAGTGACGGGTCGAGCAGCAGCACCGGCAGTTGTCCGTCGGCATCGAGCAGTGGCTGAACCAACCTTCTGCCTAGCGCCTGCCGCGCCGCTTCCACCAGCGCCACCGTGCTCTTGTTCAGCGGCGCCATTTCAACCATGGCCTCGAGGATTGTGCCCAGATCGCGAATCGAGACCCGTTCGCGCAGCATCTGCTCCAGAACCCGCTGCACTTCCCCCAGGGTCATCAGCTTGGGCATCAGTTCTTCCAGTAGCTTCGGGTGGCTGTCATTGAGCGAATCGAGCAGCCGCTTGGTCTCTGCGCGGCCCAGTAACTCCCATGCATGCTGGCGCACAAGCTCGCCAAGATGGGTCGTCACCACGGTCGTTGCATCAACGACCGAGTAGCCGGCGGCGATCGCTTGATCCTCAAGCGCCGCTCCAATCCAAACCGCTGGCACCCCAAATGCAGGCTCGCGTGTTTCCTTGCCGGCCAGAGGGCGTCTTGCAGGATCGCCCGAAACTGCCAACATGCTTGCGTTCTCTGTCTGCCATCGGCCAATTTCAATGCCACGCAACGAGAACACATACTCACGGGGCCTCAGGCGCAGGTTGTCAGAGATATGAACTGGCGGTATAAGGAATCCCAACTCCGCTGACACATGCCGGCGCAGCAATCGAACACGGTTCAACAGTTGTCCGCCTTGCTTATCATCAACTAGTGGGATCAGCTGGAATCCGATCTCAAGCGTCAGCTCTTCAAGCTTCAACAGGCCGGCAAGTTCCGCCGCCTGTCCCGGTTCGGCCTTCTTCTTCTCGCCGCTGGCCGCTTCCGTTATCGGTGTCGCCCCAGCGGCAGCCGACATCTTTCTTCCACCCCAGAAAAGACCTGCAGCCACCAGTAGAAATGCAGGCTTCGGCAATCCCGGAATCAGGCATAGCGCTCCCGAAACCATGCTGGCGATATAGAGCGTTGCAGGACGAGCGAGCAATTGTTGCCTTATCTCTCCGCCCAGCATCGCTGCCGAATTGGCGCGCGTCAGCGTAATACCGGCGGCAACCGAAACAAGCAGCGAAGGAATCAGTGTGATCAGGCCGTCCCCGACAGTGAGCACGGTATACGTTCGCGCAGCCTCGGCCAGATCGATCCCCTGCTGCAGCGTACCGATCAGCAGTCCAGCAATAATGTTGATGGCCGTAATCAGAATGGTCGCCAGCGAGTCGCGTTGATTGAACCGCGCCGCGCCATCCATCGCGCCATAGAATTCCGCTTCATGCGCAATCGCCTGCCTCCGGCGCCGCGCTTCGGGTTCGTCGATTAGTCCGGCATTCATGTCCGCGTCGATCGACATCTGCTTGCCCGGCAGCGCATCGAGAGTGAATCGCGCCGTTACTTCCGCTGTTCGAACCGCGCCGTGCGACACCACCAGAAACTGAATTGCGACTAGCGCCAGGAACAGCACAAATCCCACCACGTAATTGCCGCCGACGACAAACTGCCCGAAGGCTTCAATTACCTTTCCAGCGGCGGAGGTTCCCTCGGAGCCATGCAAAAGGATGCGCCGGCTCGAAGCAATATTGAGTGCGAGCAGGAACAGTGTCAGCAACAGCAGCAGCGTGGGGAAAACCGACAGCTCCACCGCGCGACGGATCTGCACCGCCGTCAGAAACACCACCACAGACGCGGCCATCGACAACGCCAGCAGAAGATCCAGTGCAGCAGCCGGTAGCGGCACAAGCATGACAAAGATCACGCTGATGGCGCCCATCGGCAGCGCGTATTCTCCCAGCCGCTGCAACGTTGTCTGCTGTTGCAGCACATTTGGCGATAGCGCTGTCGTGCTCATCTTGGATTCCTTTCAATAGGCGGAATGCCTTGGGCGCCGCGCCAACTCTGGCCCGGAACTTTTGCCTGTCCGCGTGTCCTGGCAGCTTCGCGCGCGCGGCGTTCCCGCATCTCTGCTTCCACGCGTTGCCGGTAGAGGTATGCAAGGATTGCCGCTACCGCCGCATAGAGTTCCACGGGGATCGCCTTACCCACCTCGACAGTGCGATAAAGTGAACGCGCCAGCGGCGGGTTCTCGACGATTGGAACTCCGGCCCAGCGCGCCTCCGTCTTGATCTCTTCGGCCAGCAGGTTTCTGCCCTTGGCCAGCACTTTAGGTGCTTCCATGGTGTTGAAATCGAAACTGAGGGCAATGGCAAAATGAGTAGGGTTGGTCAGAACCACGGCGGCTTTCGATACATCGTTCCTGACCTGTCCCCGCCGCATCTGGCGCTGAAGTCCGCGAATCCGGCTGCGAATCTGGGGATTGCCTTCGGTCTCCTTGAACTCATCGCGCAAATCCTGTTTGCTCATTTTCAGGCGCGATTCGCGGCTCTGCCACTCCACTAGAAAATCGATCGCCGACCAGCCGAATAGCAGCCACGCCGTCGCCAGCAGTAGCCCATACGCATCGGAACCGATGGCTTCAATGCGCGCGGTTGAAAAGACAGGAATCGTTAGCTGACGTCCCATGCGTTGCACGGCGAATACGGCCAGCAGTGCAGCTGGGATCAGAGATTTTCCCAGCCGCGCCAGCGCGCGCAATGAGAAGAGGTTCTTCACATTTGCGATTGGATTGATCCGTTCCGGTTTGAAGCCAATGGCTCCGGCATTGAAATTTACGCCGCCCGTCTGCAGCAAGCCCATGGCGAGAACTGCCGTCGCCACAGCGGCCATCGTCAACGCCGGACCCGCGAAAACCGTGAACATCAGGCTGCGCATCCCGCGCAACGTTGTCGCAATCTGTTGCGGCTCCCAGCAGGCCTCTGCTCCGAATTTCAGAAACCCTGCGAACGTCTTTCGCCACGCGATCAGCGAACCGGCGCCCACAGTGCCCAGCGCCAGCACTCCGGCAAGCGTACCCGCCGCGGCCGATAGTTCGCGGCTGTGCAGGATGTCGCCTTCACGACGCGCTTTATCGCGGCGATGTTGTGTTGCCTGCTCGCTGCGTTCTCCGGGCATCGGCTAAGCTCCCATGCCCAGATGCTGGCCCGGCGCTGCAATCAGCCGCTCGGCCATGTCAAGTAATCCCGCAAAGCGCGCTTCAACAAAGCGCGGCCACAAGGCAAGCGAACCGATCAGAATCAGCAAACCTGTAATTGTTTTGATAGGAACCGTCAAGTTCATCACCGGCAGTTGCGGGCTCAGTTTTCCCATCAGCGAAACGGCAATCTCAACCAGGATGGTTGCGGCCAGCACCGGGGCAGCCAGTTCAACTCCGGCCAGAAAGATACCCCCCGCAGCCCGCACAATCTCTGTGGCGCTCGCTGGCGCCAGGGCAAAGTGTCCCAGCGGTACCACGCGGAAACTCCGCACCATCGAAGCCAGAAGGATGCGGTCCAGGCCTGCGGCAATCACGACCAGCGTTCCCGTCAGCTGGAAGAGCTCGCCCATCAAAGGTGTCTGCGTATTCGAGGTCGGATCCATCAGGTTCACAAGCGAAAAGCTGAACTGCAATCCGACGATCTGGCCCGCAAACAAAAGCATTTCAACCAATAGAGCAAGCGTGAGACCGTAGACCAGTCCAACCGACAGTTCGCCGAGCAGTGCGGAGAAGCTGATCTCCACACTGGCCTGCGGAAGCGCGGACACCACCGGCGCAAGCAGGAACGCCACCGCTCCGACAAAGATGGCCTTGGTGCGCACTGGAAACGCGCTCGCCGAAAAGAACGGCGCAAACACTACTACCCCGCTCACCCTGACCAGGGCCAGCGTCATGGCGCTCAGAAATGCAGTCCAATCAAGCATGGTCGTCATAACAGCGGCTCTCGGATCCAAGTTCGTCAACCAATAAAGCGGTGAAAGTCCGTAAAGAGAACGCGTGTGTATGTCGCCATTCGCTCCAGAAACCAGGGCATGCCGACAAGAAGAATCAGCGCCACTGCAACCAGCCGTGGTACCGCGGTCAGCGATTGCTCCTGCAGGCTGGTCAGTGTTTGCACCAGGCTCAGCACAAAGCTCAGCAGCACTGCGGCGGCCAATACAGGGGCGGATAGGATCAACGCTTCCTTCATGAGTTGGCGCATCAGTTCTGCAACCAGGTCGGGTGTCATTGGTGCTCCCTTAGAAACTTTTCAAAAGCGAACCGGCCAGCAGATTCCAGCCATCTACCATCACAAAAAGCAGGATCTTCAAAGGTGTAGAGACCACCACTGGAGGCAGTTGATACATACCGATCGAGGTGGTAATCGCGGCCGTAACGATGTCGACCAGCAGAAACGGAAGAAACAATACGGCGCCGATGGCAAAGCCCGCCTTCAATTCAGAAAGAATGTAGGCAGGAATCACTACCCGCATGGGCAGATCTTCCGGCGTGTTGGGACGTGCAATTTGACCGGCCGCTGTGAACAGTGCCAGATCTTTCTCACGCGCATAGCGCAGCATGAAATGCTTTACCGGCTGCGCGCCGCGATCGATTGCATCCATCCCTGTTATCTGGCCTTGCCGGTAAGGCGTGACTGCCTGCTGATCTACCTGGGTCAGCACCGGAGTCATCAGAAACCAGGTCATCATCAGAGCCAGGCCCATCAACGTGGGGTTGGAAGGCGCTGTCTGTGTACCCAGTGCCTGGCGCAGAAAATGGAACACCACCAGCAACCGAACCAGCGGCGTCATGCACATCAGGATCGCCGGCAGCAGCGTGATTAGCGTCAGAACCAACACAATGGTCCACGGCGTCGAATCAGATGGATGAAGGCGCGTAGTCAGATCGGGCAATAGAGACGGCGCCGTCAAGGCGCCATTTGCTGCCAAGAGAGCTACCATGAGGTCCTCGCTCGTAATTTTGTGCGCGATGCGACCGCGTTTCTATTCGGGCGTGAATTCGCCGCTTGAACCGCGCCGGCCGATGAACCGTCGAGCGCATAAAACACCGGGCCGCCATCAGGCGATGTGGCTACCAGTAAGCGCCTGCCTTCCGCCTCAACCAGCGCCAGAGATTGCCGAGGCGCGAGGGAGATGCGGTCCAAAAGCGCCAGCCGCGGTTTACGCTGCTCGGGCACTTGCGGAGCACTCTTCAGGCGCTCCATCAGCCAGGCGGCCAATCCACCCCGCTGCCGCAAGACTCGTCCCATATTCTCCCGATCAAACCTGATCACTGGATGCCCCGTTCGTATCTCTCTTCTTCATTCCGGCTGACTCGTCCTTCATGCCAGCCTCGTCACACGCACGCCAAGTTGCGATTCCACAACTTCAAACTCGCTCCAGGCCAGTTGCACGTTTCCCGCCGCAAGCGGAACATCTTCTCCATGCCCCCACTGCGTCTCGATAATCTGCCCGCAGTCCAAAGCCAACAGGTTGCGAACCCTGAATTCACGCACCGGCACCGCAACATCAAGCTCGACTGGCAGCATGGCCACGGAGCTTCCCTGCGAAATCGCGGGGCTCGGGACCGATGAGTCCTGCCGCCGCGCCACAAGCGCCTGTGCATTTG
>DASRLI010000542.1:0-4248 GCA_035648535.1 Occallatibacter sp.
ACCTACGGCAATGGCCCCAAAGAGTGGACTGGCTTTACCGGAGCGCAGGGCAATCGCCTGCCCGCGGTGCTGGCGCTGGCCAAGTCTCAAGGCACTGACATGCAGGTGCCCATCAATAGCGGGCCGCTTTACGGATGTGCCATTCGGCAGAACGGAAACTGCGTCGATCCAAATCTGCAGCCCGGCCGTTCCGCAGGCAACAACTCTTTCGGAAACATGCCGAAGGAACTTCACACGCTTAATGACGCAATCCTGTCAGCCGCCAAAGAGCTTTCAACGCGGCCCAAGGAACGCCTGCGCGCCATCTACGTTGTCTCAGACGGCAAGGAATATGGCAGCAAGGCGACGCTGCGCGAAGTCATCCGCTACCTGCAGACGAACAAGATTGCCGTGTATGCCACGGCCGTGGGTGCCTCGGCTGAGTGGGGCGTTGGATACGTGAGCCGCCTGCACCTTCCCTTCACAATGTACGACAACATCCTGTTCAAGTACACGCTGGCCACGGGCGGCGATCTGTACTCTGAGCGCGGCACCAACGGCATTGAACAAAGCTACGCCAAGGTTGCCGAAGAGGCTCGGACGAAGTACACGCTGGGTTACATCAGCCACGAGTCGATCTACGACAGCAAACTCCGCAGCATCACCGTACTGGTCGACAGGCCGAATCTGGATGTAATCTCCAAGCGCGGCTACTACCCCTCTGCGCAAGACAAGTAGGGTGAACGGGCCTGCATGAACGCCTCAGGAAGTTCAGCCGGATTAGGTCTTCTGTCGGCTGCCACTTGGGGCGGTTCCGATTTTGTAGGCGGCGTCGGCTCCCGGCGTGCACCAGCCATGCTGGTGGTAGCGTCCGGCCACATCATCACATTTTTTATTTTGGTGTGCGTCTGCCTGGGCGCTCACCTTGCGCTGCCCAACCGGCACGACCTGCTGTTTGCCACGGTTGCTGGTTTTGAGGGATCACTGGCCCTGGCCGTCTTTTACCGTGCGCTGGCCATGGGCGCCATGGGACTGACTGCGGCGCTCACTGGACTGCTCACCGCGCTGGTTCCGGTTCTGTTCTCAATCTTCTCCGACGGCTTTCCCAGGCCGCTGACGGCTGCTGGTTTGCTCGGCGGTTTGGTGGCTATCTGGCTGATTACCCATACGCCTAACCGCGAAGGCCCGGCCACGCCGCCGCGTGCCCTGCTGCTGGGTGCTCTGGCCGGGACTGGTTTTGGCATTCAGCTCATCCTGTTCAAAATGGCCAGCGGCGGCGGGCTGCTGTGGACCATGACTTCCGCGCGCGCAGCAGGAAGCGTGGCGATGGTCCTGGTGATCCTGGCAATGCCGCCCAAGCGGCCGTGGAGAGGATTCTGGCAGTTCGGTGTGTTCGCAGGAGTGCTGGATACGATTGGAAACCTGTTCTATTTGCGAGCCACGCAGCTTGGCCGCCTGGACGTAGCTGCCGTGGTTTGCTCGCTTTACCCGGCGGGGACGATTCTGCTGGCGGCGCTGGTGCTGCGCGAACTGCCTACCAGGCGGCAATTGGCCGGCATGGCGTTGGCGCTGGGAGCGGTCATGCTGCTGAGCGCGTAAAACAGCTTATAGCTTCTAGCTGTTTTGAGGTGAATCAACGCACAAAGACCTGTGCACCGGCACAGGTCTTTGTGAATCCCTGAACGAACTGGTCTCGCTGGTTTGGCGAGGGTGTGATTGCAGCGCAAAAGCTTAGCTCTGCTTGGTCTCAGCCGGTGTAGCCGGGGGCGGAGGAGACGCTTGCGTGTTCTGCGATGGTGGAGGAGGAGGCGGATCGGAAATACCCCGAATGCCTTCTTTAAAGCCCTTCAAACCTTCGCCCAGTCCCTTACCTAACTCCGGCAGCCGCTTGGCGCCAAACAGCAAAAATGCAACCACGGCTAAAACGATGAGATGCCACGGCTGAAGTAGATCGCCCATTCCCGTATCCTCCGCAGTGCGCGCCAAGGGGCCGCACATGCTCACTGGTTATTGTCGCATAGAACGATAGTACAGCGCTGGCTTGGAGGCTGGAGTGAGTTTCGTCACTCCAAAACAGGCTCTTAATTGACCTGGGCCGGCTTTCCCAGCCTTTCCGTGACCATGGAGAAGAAGGTGCGCAGGTCCTCTTCTTCGCCCTCGGTCAGGCGGCGGAACACCTTCATCAGCGGAAACAGCCGGGAGCCGCGCAATTCGACGGCCGGAACGGCCGCAATGCCGCCTGGATACTGCGTCATCTCCCAAGTGCCGGCGTAGCGGCGGCGCAGCACCTCGCCCAGGTAGCTGCCCCACAGGCGCACTTCAAAATCGATATCGAGTTCGGGGCTTTCACCCACGCGAACAAGGATTTCGTCGAGCGAATCGATGGACTCTGAAGTGAAGTCGAGTTTCTGGCTGAATTCGCTGCGCGCAAGTTCAGCCGCGGCTTGCGCGTAGCCTTCCATCATCGCTCCCAGATCAGGGAACGAAGTCGACTCCAGTCGTTTTCGAAGTTCAGCAGGGTTTCTCATCTAATCATTTAGCCGAGCATCATAGAGTCTGTAATCAACTTTCGCGTGGGCGGCGCTGGGCGCCAATTTTTCTGAGTTCAAGGAGGGAGGAGCGACGGATACCGGGTGTCTCCTAGCGACGACCGACGCAGAAATCGGGAAAATTGGCCCCAGCCCTTCGGGTTGCGGAGCAAATCGCGCCATACTTCGTTCTCGTCCTAGCCTGGGAATAGCCAAAGTCTTCGTCCTCCGCCTCGTCTGACACAATTGTCTCTCGCAACGCCGCCCGCGGGAAAGTTGATTGCAGGCTCTAGAATGACGACGGAATATGAGAATAGTACAGTGGCCCGCCTTTATGTCAGACTCAGAGATGGGATGCAAAGGTTTTCGGTTGTGAAAAGAATCAAACTACTCACGTTGATGGCTGTTTTAGCGCTCGCCGCTGCAGGGTCACAAGCGGCCACCCGCGAAGTGTATCCCGATCCGGCCAAGGCCAGGGGCGATCTTGCGGCGGCGCTGAAGACTGCGCCGGCTGCGCACAAACGCATCCTGCTGGATTTTGGCGGCAACTGGTGCGGCGACTGCCAGGTGCTCGACATTTATTTTCACGACCCGGCGAACGCGCAGATTCTCAAGGCAAATTTTATTCTCGTCGACATCAATGTGGGACGCTACGACGCGAACCTTGATCTGGCGAAGAGGTATCACATCCCGCTCAACCGGGGCGTGCCTGCGCTGGCAGTTCTGAGTGAAAACGGGAAGCTGCTCTACAGCCAGCAGACCGGAGAGTTTGAATCCATGCAGAAGATGGAACCCTCGGCAGTGACCAAGTTCCTGGTGCAGTGGCGCGAGCCGCGAGGCGGCTGCTCCGTAATGGTGCTTAACTGCTGAGGCGACGGCAGCTGTCAGCTTTCAGCTTCCAGCTCATTCGTGCTGAGTCTGACTGCGCGTACAAATTCCCCTAGTAGCGTCAGGCAGGGAGAAAGATTAATGTTTCATCCAGAAAGACACTCCTATGAAATTTGATCTTGAAGCGATTCCCGCGTCGCAGACGTACAAGCTGCTGGTGGGCCTGGTTGCGCCGCGTCCGATTGCGCTGATCACCAGCCTGGATGAAGAGGGCAGGCTGAATGCCGCACCCTTCAGTGCGTATAACTACCTGTGCACCGATCCGCCGATTGTGGGCATCGGCGTAACCAATCGCCCCGGTGAACCGCATGTGCCAAAGGACACGGCGCGCAATATCCGGCGTACCGGAGAGTTTGTGATCCACGTGGTGACTGAAGATATTGCCGAGAAGATGAACATCTGCGCCACGGATTTTCCTGCCGAGCTAAGCGAAGTAGAACTGGCGGGATTCACTACCGCGCCCTCAGAAAAGGTAAAGGTGCCTCGGCTGGCGGAAGCGCACGCTGCGATGGAGTGCCGCGAGTTCACCACGATGGAGATTGGCCGCTCGCGCATTATTTTAGGACGCGTGGTTTCAATTTTTATTGAGGATCGCTTTGTGGATACGGAAGGGCCGTACGTGAAGGCCGAAGATCTGCACTCGATTGGGCGCATGAACGGGCTGGGCAATTATGTGCGGACGCGGGATGCATTCATTACGATTCCGCGTATTAGTTACAAGGACTGGAAAAACGGTGAGCGTTGACGTCAGGCCTGGCTGATAGGGTCGAGGTGCTTAGTGTTCTGGTAGGTGTAGACGATGCGGTGCACCACCGTAATTGTGGAGAGCACGGCCAGAACCCATAGTACCGGG
>DASRLI010000543.1:0-3055 GCA_035648535.1 Occallatibacter sp.
CTAAGACAGAATGCAACAACCGGGCGCGGCCTCCACAGCGATGCGGCCGCGCTCTTTTGGCTGCCGCTATGGCTTCGGACCTTCCAGCACATCCCTCAGTGCAAAGCTGGTCTCGAGTCTCGTCACACCCGGCAATCGCGAGAGTTCGTTCTGGTGAAGGCGCCCGTAATCGTCGATATCGGCGACACGAACCACTAACATGTAGTCGTACTGGCCGGCCATCAGATGGCAACTATGGATGCCCTTGCATTTGCGGATGGCGGCTTCAAATGCGGCCAGCACCGGCGCCGACTGGCGCTCCACCGAGACGCGAATGTACACCGTCATCCGCTTGCCCAGCAGGCGGTCGTCGATCCGGGCGCGGTAGCCGCGGATGGCCCCCGATGACTCCAGTGCCTGGATGCGCCGCGAGGCCGCCGAAGGGGACAGCCCCACTGCTTCGCCTACCTCGTAGTTCGTGGCCCTGCCGTTTCGCTGCAGATGGCGCAAAACAGCTTCGTCTAACTCGTCAAGCTCCGCTGCCGGATTTCCCGCTCCGCCTGGCAAACGAGACGCGCTTGATTCTTGCGTAATATCGTCATTTTTCACACGTTTCGTGCTCATATAGTACTTTTACCACAAAGAATGCACACATTGGCGGCTGTTTGCGCCGTACTATTCTCTCCAGTGCCAGTGGATGCAAGCCCGGCGCAATAACGTGACTCCTCCGAAGAGATATGCGGCGCCGGGACACTTTAATTACTTAGCGCTTCCCCTTTCCGCATCCAACCGTACCGGACCGAACTCCGACAGGAGAAAGCAATGATTATCGGCGTTCCTAAAGAGATCAAGGACAATGAAGCGCGGGTGGGCGTAACTCCGGCGGGCGTTAAGGCGCTCACCGAGGCCGGCCACAAGGTTTTGGTTGAGACCCAGGCGGGCGCACTGTCCGGCTTTCCCGACGAGGATTACCAGGATGCCGGCGCTGAGATGGTTGGCGAAGCCGGCCATGTCTGGGGCAAGTCGGAGATGGTGGTCAAGGTCAAGGAACCGATCGAGCGAGAGTATGTCTTCTTCCGAGAGGGGCTCGTCCTGTTTACGTATCTCCACCTGGCTCCACTTCCAGCTTTGACTGACAAATTGCTGGAGACCAAAATCATCGGCATTGCCTACGAGACGGTGCGCGACCGCCAGGGTACACTCCCGCTGCTGACGCCAATGAGTGAGGTGGCAGGGCGAATGAGCGTGCAGGTCGGGGCGACCTACCTTGAGAAGGAACGCGGCGGTCGCGGCATTCTGTTGGGCGGCGTTCCGGGCGTGCCGCCGGCGCACGTCACCATTCTTGGCGGCGGCGTTGTGGGCACAAATGCAGCCAAGGTCGCGTTGGGCTTCGGTGCAAAAGTTACGTTGGTAGATGTGAACCTGAACCGGCTCCGTGAGCTGGACGATATCTTTAACGGGCGGCTATACACCCTTGCCTCGAACAGCTACAACGTGGCCCATGCCACAAAAGAGGCAGATCTCGTAATCGGCGGAGTGCTGATTCCCGGTGCGACGGCGCCGAGGATCGTGACCCGCGCCATGGTGGCCGACATGAAAAAGGGCGCGGTCATTGTGGACGTGGCCATTGACCAGGGCGGTTGCGTGGAAACAGCGCGGCCTACGTCGCACTCGAATCCAAGTTACGTGGTGGACGGCGTGGTGCACTACTGCGTGACCAACATGCCGGGCGCGGTGCCGCACACCTCAACGCTGGCCCTCACCAACTCCACTTTTCCGTACCTTTTGCGGATCGCCAACCAGGGCGCACGCGAGGCGCTCAAGCAGGACGCGGGGCTCGCTGAGGGACTGAATACGTGGATGGGCGCGTTGACGTACCGCGGCGTAGCGGAGAGCCAGCAGCGGCCATGGACGCCGGCGGCGAGTCTGATTGCTTGATCTGGGATTTGAGCCCTCTGACGTAGAATGGTTCTTCGTTTGGAGGAGACCATGGAACGCCGTCATTTTCTTGCTGCATCGCTTGCCACCTCAGCCGCTGCCATAGCAGGTAGCGCTTCCGCGCAGGCACCTGCGCCCAGCACCCGCGAGTTCTACCAGTTGCGCCGTTACAACCTGATGAGCGGTCCGCAATTGAAGCTGACCGAGAACTATTTTGGCGATGCACTAATTCCTGCGCTCGCGCGCATGGGAATGGGGCCGGTAGGCGCGTTCAAGCTCGACATCGGCCAGGAAACGCCGGCATACTACGTCCTGATTCCGGGACCCTCGACCGCTGCGCTTGCCGAACTGGATCTACATCTCGGCAAGGACGAGAATTTCCTGAAGGCTGCCGCGCCGTTCTGGAATGCAATTGCGACGGCGCCTGCATTTCAACGCGTTGAGATTTCGTTGCTGGCGGCTTTTGAAGGCTGGCCGAAGCTCACCCCGCTTGCGTCATCCGCAACCAAGGGCAAGCGCATATTCCAACTGCGCACCTACGAGAGCCCAAGTAATGGCGACCACGTGCGCAAGGTGGAGATGTTCCACTCCGGCGAGTTTGAGATCTTTCTCAAAGCCGGCTTCCATCCGGTATTCTTCGGCGACACGCTCTTTGGTTCGCGGCTGCCGAACCTGAACTACATGCTGGCTTTTGAAAACACGGCGGAACTCGAGGCAAAGTGGGATTTGTTCCGCAGCGATCCGGAATGGAAGAAGCTGTCGGCCAGCCCTCGGTTCGCTTTCGACCAGATCGTGACCAACATCTCGAACCTGATGCTGAGCCCGTTGGCGTGCTCGCAGATTTGACCCGCAATAGCTGAGCGATTGCGCTATTCCATCCCTGCGCCACAAGATAGGCGCAAGGATGGAGCGCGGCGTTCTGATGCGGAATCAGGAGTGCTCCAGCCTTGGAGCTTCCCCGGTTACTAACCACCGACAACTGATAACTGACTTCTGACAACTGTCCGCACTATAATCGCGGCATGCAATTCCTCGGCGATCCTCGACGGCGTTCCGTGGTTCTGCTCGGGTGCGGGGTGCTTTTGTTCTTTGCTTTGCTGGGTACCCTCCAGGCATTCAACATCCGCGTCCTGAATCC
>DASRLI010000544.1:0-2922 GCA_035648535.1 Occallatibacter sp.
GCCATCAATCCCGCGCCGTTGCGCGTGGCAGTCTGCGACGAGGCTGCCGCGGAGGTGTTGGCGGCTGCATGGCCGGGCGCGCAGTTGGTGCGGTGTGAAGCGCCGGTGGCAACGGACGCAATGCGGCTCGGCGAGGCAAAACTGGTGGCGGGCGGAAACGTGGACCTGGCACTGCTCGACGGGCACTATCTGCGCCGTTCCGATGCGGAGATCTTTGGCGAGACAGCCGCGGCGGGGCGGAAACGCGCATGACAGCCAACGCGGCCGAGATCCGGCGGATGTGCGCGGCGGACATAGAGCAAGTGATGGCGATCGCCGTAAGCCTGAAGGATGCGCCGCAATGGCCCCGAGCCGCTTATGTTTCCGCGCTCGACAAGGACTCGACGCCGCGCAGGATTGCGCTGGTCGCGGAAGAGCCGGACGGCAGTGTCGTGACCGGTTTCGCCATCGCCAGCTTTCTGCCCCCGCAAGCAGAACTTGAATCGATTGCAGTTTTGGCGGCTGACCAGCGGCGTGGAATCGGCCGAAAACTTTTTTCTTTTCTGGTCGACGAACTGAGGGCGGCTTCAGCCAGCGAGTTCCTGCTGGAGGTGCGCGCGTCCAACCAGAAAGCGCTCGGATTTTACCGTTCCCTGGGCTGGAGCGAGGCCGGCTGGCGTCCACGCTACTATGCTGACCCGGAAGAAGATGCCGTCCTGATGAGCCTGGGGCTGGGTTGAGTTGGAGGCGTGGGTGATGGTCGACCCGTGCTAACGGTATGTTTCTCCGACGGAGGTTTGTGATTACGGTCACACATGGTGGTGTTCTGGCCCGAAATTCACAGGTTCACGGTACTTTCAGTAATTTTCTTGCTTGCGAGTTGCGCGTCGGTGGCGATATATGTAAGTGTTCTTTAACAATCGAAAATCCGGAGGTGCTTGATGGACGAAGTACAGGATCCGACGCTGAGCGAAGAGATTTATCGCCTTCATGCCGAACACGGTCGCTACGCTCAGCGGTTGGAAGAATTGCTTCAAAAGCCCTATCTCAGCGCAGACGAACAGCTCGAAGAAGTTCGCCTGAAGAAGCTCAAGCTGCACGCGAAAGACCTGATTTTTGCGCTTGAGCGTCGGATCCCGGCAATAGCTTAAGGCTTTTATCTGGACCGAGTTTGCGAAGCGGTGGGCCTGGGCGACGTGGCCGGTGGTGTTGTGTGCCACGTGTGCGCGCAACGAAATCGGGCGTTACGCACGACGTCTGCTGCATGGGCAGCGGATAACCGTATAATCGTTCAGGACTATGGTTCGTGACGGTTACATCTACGGTTTGAGCCTGATGGCAGTGGCGGTGGCGCTGGCTTGGTTCACGAGCAGTTGGGCGTGGGGCATTGCGCCGGTGCTGCTGGCGGCTTTTTTTCTGTGGTTTTTCCGCGATCCCCAGCGGGTTGTTCCTGCGGGGGAGGGCCTGATCGTCTCGCCGGGAGACGGCCTGGTCACCGAGACGGCCGCGATCAATACTCCCCAAGGTCCGCGCCAGCGGATCAGCATCTTCCTCAGCGTATTTGACGTACACGTGAACCGCTCGCCAATCGGCGGGAAGTTGAGCCGTGTGCGCTATCAAAAAGGCCAGTATCTGAACGCCATGAATCCTGCTTCGGCGGAGCGCAACGAGCAGAACGTTGTGACCGTGCGCGGCGAGGGCTTCGAGGTCACATTCAAGCAGATTGCCGGGCTGCTGGCGCGCCGCATCGTTTTCGACCACGCCGAGGGCGAGACGGTGAAGCGCGGCCAGCGTGTCGGGCTCATCAAGTTCGGCTCGAGGGTGGACGTGGTCATTCCCGCCGAAGCTGCGCTACGGGTCAAGGTGGGCGAGCGGGTAAAGGGAGGATCGAGCGTGCTGGCGGCAATGCCGGAGACGGTTGGGGCATTGGTTGAGCCGGCATCCAAAATTACGACGAGCTCGAGAGTGTTTCCGGATCAAATCGGCGAGGAGAGCCTTTGAATCTCCACGACTCATTCAATGATCCGGCCCGGGTCAGAGCCCGGAAGGCGCGCTTTCACCGCGGCATGTATCTGCTGCCTTCGCTGTTTACCTCGGTGAACATCGGGGCTGGGTATTGGTCGATCCTGCAAACGATTGAAGCGATGACCGGTATAGGCAACGCGCAATCGCATCTTGACTGGGCGGCGATCGCCATCCTGTTTGCGATTCCGTTCGATGCGTTGGATGGACGCATCGCCCGCATGACCAACACCTGCAGCGACTTCGGCAAAGAACTGGATTCGCTGGCCGACGTGATTACGTTCGGCGTGGCTCCCAGCCTGCTGGCGTTCGTGTGGGGATTCCATTTTCTGCCCAATTCAATCAATCCCCAGTTGCGACAGCACCTGATGCAGGCCGGCGCATTCATCTGTTTTCTATTCCTGTTGAGCGGAGCGTCGCGGCTGGCGCGCTTCAACATCTCGCACGATGCGCAGCCAAGAAATCCGGGCCGGCCGGGACGAAAGTATTTTGTGGGGATGCCAATTCCGGCGGCAGCGGGATTGCTGGCGGCAACCATCCATCTCTGCTACGGCATTCCCGTGGCTATTTGGTGGATCGCGGTTCCGTGGCTGATGATGGTGGCGCTGGCCGGATTCCTGATGGTGAGCACGTGGCGGTTCTGGTCGGGCAAGGAGATCAACTTCTCCCGCAGCCACCCGTTCCAGGTGCTGGTGCCGGTGGCGATCTTCATGTATGTCGTGCTGCGGTACTCGAACGTGATGATGTTCCTGATTGGGCTCACATATATGTTCTCCGGCATCTGGGCGCGGGCGGCGTACGGGTGGTCGCGGCGGCGGAGAAGGCCTGCTGACGTACTCGATGCCCCCCTGGACGCAGACGTTGCGGAACGAGACTCGCCGAGATTCCAGTAATATTCCTAACAACTGAAGGATGCCTGTG
>DASRLI010000545.1:0-9834 GCA_035648535.1 Occallatibacter sp.
GTAATTCCAGACAACCCATGGCTCTTTTTCGGAACCTTGCTCGCCGCCGGTTCGCGAAATTGGATTGCTTGAGAGGTTAAGTGCTCGAAGAAGTACAACCCTATAAGCGAACATTTGCGCAAAATCGTGACCCTTTAAGCGAACCTTTAGCGCTTATGTAGAACCCTTTAGGCCAACCTTTCAGACCCCGAAAATCGATTGGGTGCCCCATCCTTGCGTCTTTTGCAAGGATGGGTAGAAGTGCTCAATTCCCCCCGCGCTTGCCCGCCCGGACGGTTCAGTTTGGAACCACAGAGAACGAAATGCCTGCTCACGCAAATTGCGCCAGGTCCATGCCGAGTTTGTAGGTCTCGCCGTGTGACTGCAGTTCATCCCAGGTGGTCTCCTGGTGGCGAAGGCCGGCCATGCGGCCCAACATGCAACTCAGGGCCGTTTCGACGCCGGCGGCAATCTGGTTGTGGGCCGGGCCATTCACAATGCTTTCAATGAAGGTGCGCTCCTTATCGCGGTCGGCAAAGGCGAGATTGTCTTCGAAGTTTCCGTTGGCGGCGAATTTGCCGGATTCGGCAGAGGTGCTGGTCGAGTCCTGCCACGCCCACTTCTGCGTGCCTGCAATTTCGACCGGGCCGGCGTAAGGAATTGTCGCTGCGCCTTCAGAGCCGAAGAGACGCAGACCGGCTTCAAACATGTCATAGTCGCCGAACTGCTTGGATGCAAAGGAGACGCGAACGTCGTTGGGATAGAGGTAATCGACCTGGTAGTTGTCCCAGCAGTCGCCGGCGTGGGTGAGGATGTTGCGGCCACCTGTGGCGATTGCCTTGAGCGGGCGCGCGCCAAGTATCCAGTTGCAGAGATCGATGATGTGGATGTTCTGCTCGACGAGAATGTCTCCGGAGAGAGCGCGGTCCCAGAGCCAGTTGCGGAGGCGGTACTCGTCTGGCCCGGCGCCGGTGAAGACTTTTTCTTTCGATGCCGGGGCGTAGTAGTAGGCGCTGATAGAGGCGATCTTGCCGAGGACTCCGGCTTTAATCTTCTCTGCGATTGCGGCGATGGGCGGGGCGTTACGGCACTGGAAGCCCACGTCGACGCTCTGGGTAGACTTAACGCGCTTGGCAATTTCGAGCGCTTGTTTCGCTTGCTTGATGTCGATGCCTACAGGCTTTTCGCAGTAGACATGCTTGCCGGAGGCGACGGCGGCATCGAGATGTTCGACATGGAAGAAGGGCGGAGTTGAGATCTGAATAATGTCAACGTCTTGAGAGGCGGCGAGTTGTTCGAACGCGTGCGGGCCGTGGAACAGAAGCTTGGGGTCGACGAGCGGGCGGCCCAGGGTTGTGTTGACTTGGTTGAAGTGCGCATGGCCGGCCTCGAGCTGGTTGGGGAACAGGTCGGCGAGCGCAACTACCTGCGCAACCGTGTTCTGCGAGAACGAAGTTGCGACGTGGGTGCCGCGGTTTCCACAGCCGAGCAGGCCATGGCGGACCGCCGAGTTGCTCTGGTATCCGAAGGCTGTTGCGGGCTTGAGAAGAAGGAGGCCGGAGGCGAGCCCGGCCGTGGTCTGTATGAATTCCCTGCGCTGCATGGCGTTGCCTTTCAAATTGAAGTGTTGCGTGATTTGATCGCTGCCTGGCCTCAGCCAAGAACCTCGCGGAGGATTCGCTCCAAGTAGATTTTCTCGTTGCGGACGTCTTCTATTTGCTGCGGGCCGGAGGTTTCGCGCTCGATGGTGATGGCGCCGGTGTAGCCGATACTGTGCAGCTTGGTGAAAACCTTTTTAAAGTCGACCAGGCCGGAACCGATGAGTACCTCCTGGCCGAGTTTGCTGGGATCGGTGGGCCAACGGCCGTCCTTGGCATGAACGCTGCGGACGTGTGGTCCGAGAATATCGACCGCGTCGACGGGATTGGCTTTGCCATAAAGAATCAGGTTGGCTGTGTCGAGTCCAACGGCGAGGTTGGGCACGGCTGCATCGCGCAGCATCCGCGACATGGTGGTGGGTGTCTCCTGGCCGGTCTCCATAAGGAAGTACTGGCCATTGCCCTGGCAGTGCTGGGCGACGGCGCGGATGGCCTCGACGGCTCCGGGGTAGTTGGGATCGGCGGGATCTTCAGGGATGAAGCCGCAATGGGTCTGCACCTGCGCGATGCCGAGGAGTTTGGCAAAGTCGGAGGCCTGGCGGAGCGCGTCAGTGCGCGCGGCGCGGGTGGCTGGAGGCACGAGGCCGATGGTCGAGGGGCCGCGCAGGAAGTCCCAAACCAGCGGCTGCGGACCGACGACCTCGACGGTGGTTGCGATGAGCTCATATTTATCAAGCAGATCGCGAAACTGCGGCGCCAGATCCGGCGTGAATTTGCCGATATAGCCGTCGAGCGACAGGAAGCAATTGGAGAAACCCAGATCGTGCACGCGCTTGAGCCGTTCTTCCGGCGCGCCGAAAGGCGAAATGAGCAACCCCACCGCCATGGGCTTGAGCGGAATGGCGGGTGCGCCGGCAAAAGCCGCGGGCAGCCCCTCGGCAAGGACGGTCGCCGATGCGGCCGCTAAAAATTCTCTGCGATCCATAAAATAGCCTCGCGACATTGTCCAATTCGACGGCGGACTTTGGCAACCTGCCGCAGATTCAACAGCGTATCCTGTGAATCCTTTCACGCGCTTCCCAATCGCAAATTCTTTCGCATCGCAATGCACACGTGAGCATTTAGGCCGATGTCAATTTTTCACAAATGACGTCTTGACTTCTGTGGGAAAGAGGGTCAATATCCTCGCAGAAAGCTGAAAAAAGCACGCGGACAGGTTAGCCGCGGATGTGCATGTCGGAAGCGCCCTGTTCTACCTCTTGACTCCCCTGGCACGAACGACATTCTGGCGCGCGCTTGAACAGCGTGGGCGGCAGATTCTTCTTTTCGCAAGGTTGCGGTTCGGCGTTGCTGTTTTCGGATGGAAATTGCCAGTGAATTGACTGGCTTTGAGAAACGAATGCATTAGCGTCGCGTCAAATATTCAGCGTTCATTGCCTGGGTTACCCGTTCGGCCAGATACTCACTTTGTGACACCGCGAGACGTGAGCTGCTCATCGGAATTATTTTCAGCGGCTCTCATGCGGCGCCAAGAGGCCTGTCTTGGCTGAGTTCCCTAAACTGACCTGTTCGGTCGTTGCGATAATGGGAGGTTAGCTATGGTGGTCAAAGCACAATATGACGGAACCCGCGTTTCAGGGTTATATGTAGGCGTCAACAACGTGCGGCGCTATTTTTCAAGGCACATCCAGGTCATCGAATTGCAGTTGGATCACCTACAAATTCAGTGCGGGCTCACACCACGTTTCTGGGAGGGCCAGCCGGAGATTCACGATCCCCGCCTGAGCCTATGGCTGGAGTCGAAACAACTCCACGACAGGCCATGCCGGACGCCGGTACCCCTGGCGATGATTCCTTCGGGCAAGAACTCGTTCAAGCTGGCATCCATTTCCCGGAATGGAGGCGCCCGGCTGAGGCAGGTGCCCAGCCCCGCGGCTGCTCTGGGTCAAATCGCGTAGCGCTGCGTTGCGTTCACTCCATCGGCTTGGAAAGCGATGCCCGCCGACAGTCATAAGAGATGAATCATAGGAGATTTCCATGAGAATGGTTGATTCCGCGCAAGCGGCGAAGAACCTGGCAGCCGATGCTCTCCGGGCAGTCCTTCATCACGTATCCGCAATCAAACTTAAGGAAATCGACATGGATTCACCGGGTCCCGATCTCAAAGTCGACCTCCTTGCGCACGTTGACGTATACGGCCACAGTCATACACTGGTCTGCAAGGTCGAGGCCAGCGGGCGACCCGATCATGTCCGCACCGCGCTCGAAGCGTTGCGAAGCCGTGCGGATGAGCTGGAAGGCAATGCGACGCCGGTTTTTATTGCGCCGCGCATGTCAGAGGAGGCGAAGGCGCTTTGCGGAGAAAATAAGACCGGTTTTCTCGACCTGGAAGGGAATGCGCGCCTCGATCTGGGTGAGGTGTTCATCATCAAGCGCACGTTGCCGCAATTGAGGCGCAGTTCGTCCTCCGTTGTAGCGGAGCCGGAGCGTGAGGAGCTTGCCGGGGTTGCGTAGGGGAATATAATTGGCGCGGCGGAAAAGCCGCAGGTCACATAAAAAAGCCTCTCGCGATGAGATCGCGAGAGGCTTTTTTCTTAGTGACTGCTCCGTTATTTACCAAGCACAAAGATGCGAGAAAGGCAGAAGCAGCCCCAGGGCTGCTTAGAGTTCCAGGATGACGGGCATGATCATGGGGCGGCGGCCGGTTGTTTTCTGGATGAGGCGCTTCAGGTCCGCGCGCACTTTCTCCTTGACCATACCGTAGTCGGCCTTCTGCTCGGTGCTGAGCCCATCTAGCGTCTTGAGCACCAGTTCGCGGGCCTGGTCAGTAATGTCTGCGCCGCCAAAGCCACGCATGACTACCTCGGGCTGCTGCTCCACCTTGCCGGTGCGCTTGTTGATGGCAAGGACCGCGAGCACGATGCCGTCTTCAGACAGAATGCGGCGGTCGCGAATTACGAGATCTTCAACCACATCGATCGAGGAGCCGGAGTCAATGAGAATGCGACCCGCAGTTACTTTGTCCTTCTTGCGGGCGTCGTTCTTGTCGAGTTCGAGCACGTCGCCGTCTTCGATAACGATGGCGTGTTCCACCGCACCGGTCTCCATGGCCACCTGCGCATGTTTGCGGAGGTTGCGATAGTCGCCGTGTACCGGGATGAAGAACTTGGGACGCACGAGATTGATGAGCAGGCGCATTTCTTCCTGGCATCCGTGGCCGCTGACGTGAATCAGTCCATTCGCACCGTCGTCGCAAATGACGTTGGCGTCGCGGCGGTAAAGATGATCGATGACGCGAAAGATGCTTTTCTCATTGCCGGGGATGATTCTGGAACTGAGCACCACGGTGTCGCCGGCGTCGATCTTTGCGTGCTTGTGATTGTCTACAGCGGCACGGCTGAGCGCGCTCATGGGCTCGCCCTGGGTGCCGCTGATGAGCACCATCAACTGCTCAGGCGGGTAGTCGCGCATCTGCCCCGGCTGGATAACGAGGCCCGGTGGAATGTCGATGTAGCCCAGGTCCTGCGCGATCTCGGAACTCTCCATCATGGAGCGGCCGACGATGGCAACTTTGCGGCCATGCGCCCGCGCCAACTCCATCGCGATGCGGATTCGATAGATGGATGAGGAGAAGCAGGTGAAGAACAGCTTCTTTTTTGTCCGCGAGAAGATCTCGTCGAGGCGAGGAATGACGGCGCGCTCGCTAGGCGTGTAGCCGGTGCGCTCGACGTTGGTCGAGTCCTGGAGGAGCGCCAGCACGCCACGCTTGCCGTACTCGGCAAAGGTGTGCAGGTCGAATGCTTTCTCGTCGAGCGGCGAGAGATCGATTTTGAAGTCGCCAGTGTGGATGACTACGCCGACCGGTGTTTCAATGGCCAGGGCCACGCAATCGACCAGCGAGTGAGTGACACGGATGGGCTCGATGATGAAGGGACCGACGGTGAACTTTTCCTTGGGAGCGATTTCGATGAGCTCGATTTCGTCGAGCTGCTCGTGCTCTTCAAGCTTGCCTTCAACATAAGCCAGCGTGAACTCGGTGGCGTAGACGGGAACCTTGAGCTCGTTCAGAATCCAGGGTAGGCCGCCAATGTGGTCCTCGTGGCCGTGGGTGAGGACGATGGCGCGCACATGCTGCTTGTTCTCAATGAGGTAAGTGATATCGGGAACAACGATATCGACGCCCAGCAACTCCGACTCCGGGAACATGAGCCCGGCGTCGATCACGATAATGTCGTCTTCCCAGCGAAGCGCAAGGCAGTTCATGCCGAATTCGCCCAGGCCGCCGAGGGGAATGATCTTCAGTTTTTTCGTTTGCATCTGTCATCTTTGATGCTACCACCAACGGTGGGGCAGAGTACCGCGACCTGAGCGAGCCCGATTGCATTGAAAAGCCCAGAAGACGGTCCTTAAATGGGCGCTACTTCTCCGCCTTCACGTCCCAATCGAAGCTGAGCGACGCGATCGGAGTGTTGAGCTTGTCGCGGTCTCGGGCTTCGTCGGCGCGGTTCGTCGCTTCGGTGTGCTTTGCCTTGGCAATATCCAGATTCAGTTTTGCCACCACGGATTGCGCACGGATCACCGGCTTCAGCTTGTCGAGCCCGTCCGGAGCCTTCTTGACCAGGTCGAGCAGGGCCGTCGTCACAGACAGTCTTCCCGGCCCGGCGCACAATGAACGCGTTGAAAAATTTCTCCGGCCGGCGGAGCGAAAACACGAGGAGAAGGATTGATGAACGGGTCAGGAACGAAGGTTGTTGCATTCGATGGCAGCGCGCGCAAGGGCGGCAATACATCCATTTTGCTCAAATACGTATTGAAGGAGCTTGAAAACGAAGGCATCGAGACAGAACTGATCGAGATGAGCGGGACGAAGATCCATGGCTGCCTGGCCTGCCGCGAATGCTCGAAGCGAAAGGGCCACCGGTGCGGGCAAACCGGCGATATGGGCAACGCGTATATCGAAAAGATGGAACAGGCGGACGGAATTCTGCTCGGCACGCCTACGTATGTCGCCGACATTTCTCCGGAGATCAAGGCGCTTATGGATCGGGCCTGTCTGGTGTCAAAGGCCAACGGTGGCATGTTTCAGCGCAAGGTGGGCGCGGCCGTAGTGGCTGTGCGAAGGGCTGGAGCGATTCACGCTTTCGATGCGTTGAACCACTTCTTTCTGCTCAGCGAGATGATCGTGCCAGGGTCGTCTTATTGGAATATCGGGATCGGCCTCGAGGCTGGCGATGTGGAGCGGGACGAGGAAGGGATTCGAACGATGCGAGTGCTGGGGCAGAACATGGCCTGGCTGCTGAAGAAGATCAAGGACTGACGGGACGATTTCGCGCGATCTTTCAGTCTTCGCGAAATAGGACTATCCTTGTGGTGTGGGAATGGCCAGCCAATGGCTGTTCCCATCCGGATGGCTGAGACGATGATTGCGACGTCTCTGGTTCACTTCCACCCGGAACGGCGGGTGCCTGTCTGCGACCTGATACGCCGGATTACAGAGAGCATCCTGCCTGACAAAGGGAGGAACTGATGGAAACAGCCGAATCAAAATCCCCAACAACCCAAAACTCTGCATCGAGCTCAGTGAGTGAAGATGTCCTGCATCTTGGCAGCCCCACTAAGCTTTCCGATGAAGATATCGCGAAGGCGATTGCGCACCACAACCGGCACCATAGCGGGGATCAGCCGCAGCAGGCGGCTGCCAAGAATGCGCAGGGCAAGAAGCGCAGATAGAGCGGTCCTCGCCCTTGAGGGCTCGGGTTGACGGTGTGCATAAAAGGAAGTGCGGAGCCGGCAACAAATGGTGGTGAGCAAAACGGGGCATCTCGTGTGTCGGTGCTGAGTGAGACTAGCCGGAGTACGGAAGCGACCGCGTGGTGCGGACGTTTCCATCAGGGTGGTCAAGGCGGACCTACAAGACCAGCCCTGCATTGCCTCGGTGCGCCGCAGGTGCGCTGCTGAGGGTTTTCCGCCCAACCGGTAGGAACTTGTCTGTGGCCTTGCGCGACAGCTTGCAGATAAAGCGCCCTGTCCCGATACAGGAGAGAACAGATGGAATCAGCTGCATCCAACACTGCAATTACAGACGATGTTCTGCATCTTGGCAGCCCCACTAAGCTTTCCGATGAAGATATCGCGAAGGCAGTAGCGCACCACAACAAGCATCACGGGGGCGATAAAACGCAGGAAGCCGCGGCCCAGGCAGCGACCGGCAAGAAGCCGCAGGCGCGCAAAGCAAGCAAATGATGAGTTCGGCGCCTAATGCCGTTGCTCTTCTGTAGCAACGGCATTGGGCTCAAGATGCGTGGCGCAGTTTTCGAGCAGAGAATGTTCCGCTCATGCAGCCGGAGCAATACCTGCAATCTTGCGCAGCTGGCCGACGTGGTTGAGGTCGTGGCCGGCCATGGTTTCTACGATGGTCTGAAAGGTCATGGCGCCGCGCTCGGGATGGATGGCAGGCCGGGTTGCGGCAGCGGGTAAAGCTGCGTTGATGAGTCGCAGATTCCACCCGCGCAGGCCGGTGAATGCTTCAAGCGCACGGGAGGCAGCGACTCCGCCATAGGTCGCGGCCCACTTTTCCTGGTCGAAGGGCTGGAGTGTGGGCGCATCTTCGGCCAGTGTCTGGCGGAGACGAAAACCGAAGGCAATCTCGCAGTCGGCCAGATGGCAGACGATCTGGGCGGGACTCCATTTACTGGGGGCGGGTGGCGTTGCAACCTTATCCGCGCCGATGATCGCCAGCACGTCTGCAAGCGCGTTGGTTGTCGCGGCCAGAATATCTTGAAGCGGCCGACCGTCGAGGAATGTGTCGTAAGGATTGAGTATGCTCACCGGGCAATCTCCTTTCGATGAGGTCTTTTGAGACTGTTCACTGTCTATTGTTCACTGTTCACTGTTCACTGCTCACTGCTCACTGCTCACTGCCTTCATAGATACTGCTGCAGCATTTGCTGCCAGGTGGGCCAGTCGTGCGAGTTTTGCGTATCCCAGACATGGAACTGGTGTGAGATGCCGCGCTCAGAAAGGATGCGGTCGAGGTTCTGATTCTGGCCGAGGCACTGGTCGTCCCAGCCGGTGGCCAGCACGTAGGTATTGCGGCGATAGTGGTCGAAATACCACGGGTCACTCAGGTTGGGCAGGTAGTGGGTGGGCAGGTTGAAGTAGCAATCCTGGTTGTAGTAGCCGTCGAGAAAATTTGAAATGTCGAAGGCGCCGGACATGGAGAGCATGCTGGTGAAGATGTCGGGATGACGCAGGGCGAAGTTTGCCGCATGGTAGCCGCCGAAGCTGCATCCCAGCGCGACCAGATGCGGGTCGCTGTTTTTGTCGCGGATAAACGGAACGACCTCGGTGAGCAGATAGGCTTCGTACTGCAGATGGCGCGCGATGCGCCAACGCGGAGGCGCCTGCCGGTTGTACCAGCTCTCCATGTCGACCGAGTCGACGCAGAAGACTTGCAGTTGGCCGGCGTCGATTTTGCCGGCGAGCGCGGCGATCATGCCGCGGTCTTCAAACTCGTAGAAGCGGCCGCCGGAGGTGGGAAAGACCACTACGGGTGTGCCGGCGTGGCCGAATGCGAGCAGCTCCATCTCACGGCCGAGCCGGTTGGAGAGACCTTTGTGATATTCGCGATTCACTGAATGCGCGCTCCCGTGCAGGTACGAGGCGATTGGAGAACCGCCGATTTCTTGTTACTGTAACAGCCTGGGTTGCCGCTTTTTTAGCGCTTCCCACGGGCAGTGAATGACAAACGATAAAGGACCGCAGGGATTGAATCTCGAATCGCAAGAAGCGATGGCGCAGGCGGGAACGACCGCTGCCGCGGGATTGCCGGGGACGAGCGACGACGCAGGGCGTCTGCATCCGCGGCTGCGGCTTCATCGCGGATTTCAGAGCCGGTATTTGCCTGATGATCGCGACGTGATCGTCTACCTGCCCCCGGAATATGACCGGCATCCGGAGCGAACGTACCCGGTGCTTTATTTGCAGGATGGGCAGAATCTCTTCGACGGCCGGACATCGTTTGTGCCGGGGCGAACGTGGCAGGTGCGCGAGCATGCAGACGAGGCTATCAAGGCGGCCGAAGTGGAGCCACTGGTGATTGTGGGGGTCTACAACACCGGTGACCGGCGACTGGCAGAGTACACGCATGAGCGCGATTGGCAGATGGCCGGCGGAGAGGCCGGGGCCTACGGGCGGATGATGATCGAAGAGCTGATGCCGTGGATCGCCGGGCAGTACCGGGTGCGGGAGGAGCGGG
>DASRLI010000546.1:0-3388 GCA_035648535.1 Occallatibacter sp.
GCAGCTGTGGTTTCGCTGGCCGCGCATTTTGCTGTAGGCGCCGCCAAGTCGCTCATCACAGTGCGTTCGTGGTGGTCGTCTGGTCTCGAAATGACGGTGGTCGGCGCGGTGGAAGGCGCTGTGACTTACGGGATCGGTATCCTGCTGGGCAAGGGCGGGATGTAGAAGCACTGACTCAGAAATCTCCCGCTCGATTGCCCCAGGGCACTTTTCCGTGACCTGGGGCATTGCTGCATTCAGTCACACTTCGCGGATTCACACTGTCTGAACTCTAGTGCTTCTTCGTCGCGGGTGCTGGTGGTGGCGGAGGCACAGCCGAGCTCGCGATATCCGAGACGGCCTTCCACGTCCCATCTGCGCTTTTGCGATAGACGGTGACGTAGTTTCCGTGGTCGTTGATCAACTGCTTCGATTGCGGATCGGTCAACGTCAGCGTATATGTGCCCTGCGTGTAGCCCATGTCTCCTGAGCTCGCCGTATCCACCTTCGTCGCCTGAAACTTCAACGACAAAGTCGGATCAGAGACCATCTGCTTCAACGCGGACCGAATCGCATCCTTGCCTACGGTTGAGGGCCCACCCGGCACCATCAGGACAGCATCGTCGGCGTAATGACCCACGAGCTTGTCCATATCCTTGGCAACGTAATCCTGGTTCCATTGCGTTTCAACGTCCTTAAGTGCCTGGACATCGGCATCGTGGGTGTTGGCGGTCTTGTTGCATGCGGTAGCCATCAACGCAATTAGCGTGGCGCCCGCAAGGTAAGCCCATCGTTTCATTTGGTGTCTCCTCCATTTGGGAATTCAGGAAAATGCTGATGCTCCGTCAGCGGCACCTGATAGAGCACCACAGGGAGCAGATACTATCCAAGCGAGACAAGCCGAAGCAAGCAAAATTCTTGTCAATCTCGAAACAATTGTTGATTCACCCGGCTGGGAAAATGCAGGCTGGGACAACTTGGCGGCCGAGAGCCGAAATGATTACTGAAAGATATTTGCATTAGTTGCGAAGTGTTCAGGCGTCTCTGGCGTCAACCCTTTTTTGTCAGGACCGGTGCGCTCCTCGCGCCTCCGCCAAATAGTCGAGCCATTCATCCATCCCCGCACCGGTTTTGGCTGAGGTCTCGAAGATCCGTATACCGGGACGAATCTCGTTGATGTTCTTTAGCGCGAGATCGCGGTCGAAGCCGCAGGGTTCCGCAATATCCATTTTGGTAATCACGGCGGCATCGGCTGAGTTGAAGAGCGTGGGATATTTCAGCGGCTTGTCTTCGCCTTCAGTCACGCTTAGCAGGGCCACGCGGATCTTCTCGCCCAGGTCGTAGCTCGACGGGCAAACCAGATTGCCGACATTCTCAATGAACAAGTATTCCAGGCCCTCCAGCGACACGCCCTCCCAGCCTGCCAGGTGCTTATCGATCATCTCCGCATCAAGATGGCAGATGCCGTGGGTATTGATCTGGCGAACGGGAGCGCCGCTGGCGGCAAGACGGCGCGCGTCGTTGTCGGTTTCAAGATCGCCAACCAGTGCGGCCACCTTCGCTCCCCGCGCCCGCAGTTCGCGCAACGTGAACTCCAGAAAGGCTGTCTTGCCTGTCCCGGGGCTTGAAACCAGGTTGAGCACCAGTACGCCTGCAGCGCCATAGCGCCCACGCAGCCCCGCAGCCAGTTCGTCGTTCTTCTTCAGGATTCCCCGCCGCAGTTCCACAATTCTGGTCGTCATAGTGTCTCCACTCCGGTCGTCATACCGCTTCTTCCACTTCGTCTATCTCTATGGAATCGATCTCCATCTCGCGCCCCTGGCGAAGGTCGCTGCAAGGCTCGCCGCAATGAGGGCACCGGAAGCTTTGCAGGCTCTGCAACTCCCCATCTTTGCCGCAAGCTTCGCAATGCGTAACAACCGGCAGGATCTTCACAACGAGTTTCGCTCCTTCCAGCGGGGTTCCTTCCGTCGTGATTCCCCAGCAGAACTGCAGCGAGTCCTCAATAACTGAAGCCAGAGCACCCACTCTCAGCCGCACTTCCTTCACCCGCGCGCCGGGGTAGGCGGCCGCCGACTCGGTTACCGCGTCCACAATGCTCGCCGCGATGGATAGTTCATGCATGAAATGTCGATTTTACGCCCACGGTACAGTAACGCTTCAGGTTCCGTGGACGGGATGTGCGTTAAAGCCTGCACAAAAGCACCTTTGAGCGCATTTGGCCGTCCTGAATGGGCGCAGCATTTACAATCGAAAGGTGCAGTCAGAAGCATCTTCGCAAATCATTCTCGCCGAAAATCTAACCAAGGTTTATATGGCGGGCCGCATCCAGGTGACAGCCGTGCGGGGGGTATCGCTCTCGGTAACGAAGGGCGAATTTGTGGCTATTGTTGGCCCTTCGGGTTCGGGTAAGTCAACGCTTTTTTACCTGCTGGGCGGCCTGACACGGGCTACCGAGGGGCGGGTGGTCATCGACGGCGTCGACTTTGCCACCCTTGACGACGGCGCACGAACCAAATTGCGCAAACACCGCATCGGCTTCGTATTTCAGAAATTTAACCTGCTGCCAACGCTCTCAGCTATGGGCAACATCGAGATTGCCTACGCCATCAGCGGGCGAACAGAGCCGTTGGACCTTAAATACCTCGACTACCTGAGCGATATGCTTTCGATCCAAGGGCGGCTCAAGCATAGGCCATCGGAGTTGAGCGGCGGCGAGCAGCAGCGTGTCGCGATTGCGCGGGCGCTGGTGACGCGGCCGGCAATCGTTCTGGCCGACGAGCCCACCGGCAATCTGGACACCAAAAACTCCGATGCGGTGCTGCAAATGCTGCTGCGCTCGAATCGCGAGCTGGGCCAGACGACGCTGATGATCACCCACAACCCCGAGGCAGCGTCGGTGGCCAGCCGCATCCTATATATGCGCGACGGTCAAATTGTGCGCGAGGAGAGGGGTTCGCGTTCGGGCGACGACCTGCCGGTTTGAGCCGCACCGATGCCAGTCTGAGCTGCGGCATGGAGCCAGCAAATGCAATCTCGAGCGCGGTTTGACCCAATTTCGGCGGCCCGGTATACTCGAAGTTGAATCAAGCGGGAGTAGCTCAGTGGTAGAGCATCGCCTTGCCAAGGCGAGGGTCGCGAGTTCAAATCTCGTCTCCCGCTCCAAACCGCCCTCCGGTGACAACCGGGTTGGCTACGGCGGTTCGGAGCGAAAAAACTCATTTCAAAGGCTGCCCTGCCAAGGCGCGGTACCCAAGTGGTAAGGGAGAGGTCTGCAAAACCTTTATGCGCCGGTTCGATCCCGGCCCGCGCCTCCAAACTTTCTGGTCGTTCCCATCTGAGCTCAACGGTTTAGGAGAGATCATCGGATCGCTCTCGATCGTTAGCGATGGGCTGAAATCGGCCTCAA
>DASRLI010000547.1:0-6701 GCA_035648535.1 Occallatibacter sp.
GAGCCGCAACACGCGAGCACGCAGTACGACGACTACACGGCTCTCAACGCCACTCTCGACAGCCTGATCGAAGCCGCCAAAAGGAACCTGCACGTGCGGCTGCTGGGAGATGCGCTGCCGCCAGTGTCGCGACTTGAAGACACCCTGGCAGCATGGAGTATGTCCTCGGCACGCGAGGCAGCGTGGAACAATGCCGAACTGCTCGAGCATCTGGAAGATGCACCGCTGGTTTCCGGCACGTTTATTGAAACGCTCGATGGTCTGACGGCCGTGGCGAGCAAGACAATGCTTGTGCCGGTTCCGTGAGCACTCAGCCACTGTACCCTGAGAACAAGAAACAGGGCGATGTCATAGAATCCAAATAGCATGAAGTGTCCCTATTGTGGTTTCGGGCAGGACCGCGTAGTCGACTCGCGCGAAAGCAAGGAGGCCGACTCCATCCGCCGCCGCCGCGAGTGCGAGCGCTGCACCCGGCGCTTTACCACCTACGAGCGCATCGACGAAATCCCCTACATGGTGGTCAAGAAAGACGGCCGCCGCGAGCGCTTCGACCGCCAGAAGGTGCTCAGCGGCCTGCTCCGCGCCTGCGAAAAACGGCCGGTATCCTCAAGCCAGTTGGAAAAGATCGTCGACGCCACCGAGGCCTTTTTGATGGACGCATCGGAGCGCGAGCGGACCACCAGCGAAGTAGGCGAACTGATCATGGAGCACCTGAAAGGGCTCGACACCGTGGCTTACATCCGCTTCGCCTCCGTCTACCGCGACTTCAAAGACGTGCGCGAATTCAAGGAAGAACTGGAAGGGCTGCTCAGCAGCCGCGTCGGCAAGGCAAAAAGATAATTGCTCTTGACCCATTGGATCGCAAAGAGGCATGAAATTCGAAGCATGAAATAGGCGTGGATTGCGAACATGAAAAAGATGCTGCTGTTGTCTGCAGTTCACCACTCCCGAAGGGAGCCAAGGATACTAACCCAGCATGGAGTCCGCCGCGGCGGACGGAATGCTGGGAATGCCAGCCAATGAGGAGTTGAGCCCCGTAGGGGCGCGGCAATAGCCAGCAGCAACAAGCTAGAAAAGAACGGAGCCCCAAATGGTAGAAACCAAGGCGCACAAAATTACTTTGATCCCCGGCGACGGCATCGGCCCCGAAGTCACGCATGCGGTTGTCCGCATCCTTGAAGCCACCGGCGTCAAGTTCGACTGGGAGCGCTTCGCAGCTGGCGCTGAAGCCTTCGAGATTCATGGCGAATACATCCCCGCCGCCCTTTACGAGTCCATCGAGCGCAACCGCATCGCGCTCAAAGGCCCCGTGACCACGCCGATCGGCGGCGGCTTCAAAAGCATCAATGTTACGCTCCGCAAAAAGTTCGATCTCTTTGCCAACTTCAGGCCCATCAAGAATCTCCCCGGCCTGGCCACCCACTGGCCCGGCGTCGACCTGATCATCGTCCGCGAAAACACCGAGGGCGAGTACGTGGGACTGGAGCACGAGGTAGTTCCCGGCGTCGTCGAGAGCATCAAGGTTATCAGCGAGAAAGGCTCCACGCGCATCGCCAAGTTCGCCTTCGAATACGCGCGCAAGCACGGTCGCAAAAAGATTCACTCCATCCACAAAGCCAATATCATGAAGCTCTCCGACGGGCTTTTTCTGCGCTGTGCCCGCAAGGTGGCCGAGGGGTTCCCGGATATTCTCTACGGCGAGCACCTCATCGACAACACTTGCATGCAGCTGGTCATGAATCCCTTCCAGTACGACACGCTGCTGCTTGAAAATCTCTACGGCGACATCGTCAGCGACCTCTGCGCCGGCCTCGTGGGCGGCCTGGGCCTGGTTCCGGGAGCAAACCTGGGCGTGGAGTGCGCCATCTTCGAAGCGGTACACGGCTCCGCGCCCGACATCGCAGGCAAAGATGTGGCGAATCCCACCGCGCTGCTGCAGTCGGCCGTGCTCATGCTGCGCCACATTGACGAGCCCGCCGCGGCAGACAAGGTGCAGAAGGCCGTGGAAACGGTGTACGCCGAGCACAAGACCCTGACCCGCGACGTAGGTGGCACTGCCGGAACCAGCCAGTTTGCAGACGCAGTACTGGCAGCAATGGGGTAATGAGCTTCTGCGGTAGTGGGTCAGTTTGAAGGGTACGGGCTTCAGCCCGTACATGAATCTGGCAAAATGAATGTGGGCTTCAGCCCCTGGGGGTATGCCCTTCAGACGATCCCACTACCAGCCTCTGCGGTTAAATCCATCCTCCTGTACACTGGAGAGTTAAACTGCTATGAAAAACAGACAACCAATCGGCATCCTGGGCGCGACCGGAATGGTCGGCCAACGCTATATTCAACTGCTTGAGAACCACCCGTGGTTTGAGATCACGTGGCTTGCCGCCAGCGACCGCTCAAGCGGAAAAACTTACGGCGAGGCGGCCAAGTGGCGGTTGGATACGCCGCTGCCCGAGCGCATCGCGAAGATGCAGGTTGCCCCTGCCGAGCCTGAGGGCGCACCCAAGGTGATCTTCGCCTCCATCGACGCAGCCATCGCGCGCGAAATGGAGCCCAAGTTCGCTGCCGCCGGCTGCGCGGTGCTCTCGAATTCGAGCGCATTCCGCATGACGCCGAATGTGCCCCTGGTCATTCCTGAAGTGAACGCCGACCACCTGCACCTCATCGAGGAGCAACCCTCGCGCCAGGCATCGGGCGGGTACATTGTTACCAATCCGAACTGCTCCACCATCGGCCTGGTGATGGCGCTCAAGCCCATCGAGGAACGCTTCGGAATCGAGCAGATTTTTGTTACTACAATGCAGGCTGTGAGCGGCGCCGGCTATCCCGGCGTGGCTTCCATGGACATCCTGGACAACGTGGTGCCTTACATCGGCGGCGAAGAAGAGAAGATGGAAGCCGAAACGCTGAAGTTGCTGGGCAAGCTGGTCGGCCACGCAATCAAGCCGCTGGCCGCCGGCATGACCGCCCACTGCAACCGGGTTTCAGTCGTGGACGGCCATACCGAGTGCGTCTCCCTCAAACTGCGCACGAAAGCCACGCAGGAAGAGATTCTGGCGGCCTGGGCTGAATTTCAGCCACTGGCCGGCCGCGATTTGCCCACCGCCCCCGCAGTCCCCGTGCAATGGGCATCGCAGCCTGACCGCCCCCAACCGCGCCTGGATCGAAACCGCGGCAACGGCATGGCTGTCACCGTTGGAAGGCTGCGCCCCTGCAACCTGCTTGACTGGAAGTTCGTGCTGCTTTCGCACAATACCGTGCGCGGCGCGGCCGGAGCGACCATCCTCAACGCCGAGTTGCTGGTGAGCCTGGGTAAGCTTGAACCTGTTGCTGAGGCCGTTGTGCGCGCCTGAAACCGATAAGTGGCACTGGCTTTGAAAGGGCACGGCTTCAGCCGTGCCGTATCACTCGCGGAATGATCGCGGCTTTAGCCGCCGAGGGAATGCAAACATTTGGAATAGAAATTTCGCCCAATGGCTAAGACCGCACCCTTTCAAAAACTTGTGGTCCGGCAAGGGAACGATGGGAAGATTGGCATGAGCCTGGTTGTGATGAAGTTTGGCGGCACGTCGGTGGAGGACCCGGCGGCCATTGGGCGTACCGCAGCCATAGTTGCCGGACGCGTAGCCATGGGCAAGCAACCTGTAGTGATAGTCAGCGCAATGGCCAAAGTAACCGACCAGTTGCTCCGGGCTGCCTCATGCGCCGCACTTGGCGACCGCACAGGCTCTCTGGCCATCAGTTCGCGCCTGCGCTCCCGGCATCGCGACACGGCCTGCGCACTGATAAAGAACGCCGCCGAAGCTTCCAAACTAGTCAAGATGATCGACGAAAAGTTCGACTCGCTCGACGAGGTTCTGCGCGGGCTCGCGGCAATTCTGGAACTCACGCCGCGCATCTCCGACCTGATTGTGAGCTACGGTGAGCGCATTTCCAGCCGCATCGTCGCATCGTCCTTCCGCGAAATGGGCATCGACGCAGCGCACATAGACGCGCGCGAAGTCATCGTCACCGACTCGCAGTTCCAGAAGGCGATTCCTCAGGACGCAATCATTGAGAAGCGCGCCCAGGAGATACTGCTTCCGCTCATCGGCGCGGGCAAGGTACCGGTGATGGGCGGCTTCATCGCCTCCAACGAAGCCGGCATTACCACCACGCTCGGTCGCGGCGGTTCGGACTTCACCGGTGCCCTCGTAGGCGGCGCGCTCACGGCCGAGGCCATCGAAATCTGGACCGACGTTGACGGCATCATGACCGCCGACCCTCGCGTATGCCCCGATGCGCTGCGCGTGAAAGTCATCAGCTTTGAAGAAGCGGCAGAGCTTGCCTACTTCGGAGCCAAGGTGCTGCATCCCGCAACCATTCTGCCGGCGGTCAAAAAGAACATTCCGGTGCTGGTCTTGAACAGCCACAACGCCAGCTGCGAGGGCACGCGAATCATCTCGTTGGCGCCGCACTGCAAGAGTCCTTTCAAATCCATCTCGGTAAAAAAGAAGCTGAGCATCATCGACGTGGTGGCCAGCCGCATGCTCATGACGCACGGCTATCTGAGCCAGATATTTGCCATCTTCGACAAGCACAAGTGCCCCGTGGACATGGTTTCCACCAGCGAAGTCAGCGTCTCGCTCACTGTGGATTCCAACGACAAGCTCCCCGTCATCGCCGCCGACCTCGGCAAGCTGGCGGATGTGAAGTACGAGGGTAAGAAGGCACTGGTCTGCATGGTCGGCGAAGATATCCGCGGCCAGAACGGAATTGCCGCGCAGGTATTCAACGCTGTCCGGCACGTCAACGTGCGCATGATCTCCCAGGGAGCAAGCGAAATCAACATGAGCTTCATGATCGAAGAAGAAGACGCCGAAGAGGCAGTACGCTCGCTGCACGCCGCCTTTTTCAAGGAGCCCGACCCCGCAATCTTCGACGTGGAAGCGCGAAAACAGCTGACAGTGAATAGTGCACAGTGAACAGTAACCCACCCTCAGAACGCGTTCACTGACCACTGTTCACTGACCACTGTCCACTGTTCCGAAGGAACCCATGCTCATCCTCGTACTCGGCAAAGGAAAAACCGGCAGCCTCGTAGCGGAGGTCGCGCGCGAACGCGGCCACGGCGTGCGTGCGCTCGACATCAACGAAAACGAGCACGCCTCTGCGCTCACCGCTCCCAACCTCGCCGGCGTCGACGTAGTCGTCGACTTCACCGCCCCCGAAGCCGCCGTTGAAAACATGCGCGCCGTTCTGGCCCTCGGCGGCCGCATCGTAGTCGGAACCACAGGCTGGTACGCGCAGCTTGCCGAGCTGAAAGCGCTGGCCGCCAAGCGCGGCGGCGGCCTTCTGTACGGAACAAATTTTTCCATCGGCGTGCAAAAGCTCTTCCGCCTGACGGCGGAACTCGCGCAGCTTGACGGCTACAGCTTCTCCATCGACGAAACGCACCATACCTCCAAGCTCGACGCGCCGTCCGGCACCGCGCTCACCTTGAAGGAGATCATTCACTCGGTGCGCCCCGGCATCGAGATTCCCATCACCTCTCACCGCGTAGGCGACGCCAAGGGCGAGCACACCGTAACCGCAAAGAGCGAGCACGACACGCTCGAGCTCCGCCACGACGCCGCAAGCCGCCGCGGCTTTGCGTTAGGCGCCGTCCGCGGCGCCGAGTGGCTCGCAGGCAAGTCAGGCGCCTGGGAGTTCCGCGAAATCTTCGGCGAGCTGTAAGCCGGGCAATTCCCGGTGCCCCAGAGCCTGCGGGTGCCCCAGGTCTCGATTTTGAGACCTGGGAAGCGACAGACTCGATCGGCCGGACCAGAAAACCGGCAGACACCCTCGTCCAGTACCCTCTACGCGGCCCCGAACCCGCCTTCCCCGACCCAAAATCCTCCCCGCCACCCCTTCGGTATACACTCTCTTTTGGTGGAAACTGCTTGTTTCCGCGGGGCTGAGTTCGCGCCCCCTCGGATTGCTGCCATTTCCGCCGGATCTTCGACGAGTTTTTGATCCGCAATCTGCAGGGAAAGGCGGAGACTGTGAAGCGAGCGTTTGGGTTTCTCGGAATGGTTTTCTTAATGGCAATGGCTCTTACAGCCGTTGCGCAAGGAGAGGTGAAAATGTCGATCTGGGGAAATACAAAAGATGGCGTTGCCGTGCCGATCTACACGCTCAAGAGCGCGCAGATGGAGGTGCGGGTGATGGCGTATGGAGCGAAGTTGGTGAGCATCCGGACGCCGGACCGTACTGGCAAGATGGCGGATGTCGTGCTTGGCTACGACACGCTTGAGGGTTTTCTCAACGACACCAGTACACACTTTGGCAGCGTCGTCGGCCGCTACGGCAACCGTATTGCGCTGGGCAAATTTACCATCGACGGCAAGACCTACCAGATTCCGATCAACAATGGCGCCAACGCGCTGCACGGCGGCCCCATGGGCTTCGACCGCTATGTCTGGGATGCAAAAGAGGTTCCCAACGGAGTTGAGTTCACGCATGTGAGCCGCGACGGCGATATGGGATTTCCAGGCACCATGACAGCCAAGGTGAAGTACACGCTGGCAGGCAGCACGCTGCGCCTCGACTACTCGGCCACCAGCGACAAGGCAACAGTAGTGAATCTGACCAATCACGCCTACTTCAACCTGCACGGCGACGACCAGGGAACCGTCCTGGACCAGAAGCTTGAAATCAATGCTGACCGGTACACTCCCGTAGAC
>DASRLI010000548.1:0-10221 GCA_035648535.1 Occallatibacter sp.
ACCATGCCGGACCACTAGTCCCTCTGCTGAGTTAAGAAAACCAGCTGAAAAATAATAACGCTGCTCTCACGCGCGCGCGAGACTCTGAGGCAGCCGTCCAGAAGCACCTCAAGGATATTGGCCAGTTATTTGCGACTACACACCAAGAACCTCGGTTTACCTCAATTCATCAATCCGCACATTGGAATGACAATGCAATTACTCTCCGCTGACACATGCGGCGTTGGCCAAGTGCAGTCTCGTCACAATAGGAGGCTCTTAATATGGAGCACACGAATAAATTGAACGGCGTGATCGACCGCCGTTCCTTCGTTAAGAACGGACTAACGGCTGCGGGTCTTGCAACCGCAGGAGTTGGGCTTCTGAGCAGCAGTTCATCGGCACTCGCGGAAGAGGAAAAAGGTGAACGTAGCGGCCGCCTCTCTCGGGGAGACGCCGCCCTGTTGCGGTTTGCGGCCGCGGCAGAAATTCTAGAAACTGATTTCTGGGTGCAGTACAACGAGCTATGCGGCATTCCGGATAATGAAGTTCCAGGCGGGAGCGGGAATCCTGCGTTCACCGCCGCTCTATCAGTGCTGGACTCCGATATGGCTCAGTATGTTCATGACAATACAGATGATGAGTTCACGCATCAGAACTTTCTCAATGCCTATCTGGTCTCAAAGGGTGCAGATCCGGTAAATCTTGAGCCTTTTCGCACTCTGACGGGCAGCACCGCGACAGGCTCCAGCGGTGAGTTGCGGCTCACTAATTTGATGGAACTCACGCTTGATACGAGTTGGTGGACTCGGTATCGCAGTGACTCAAATAATCCGGACCTTGATCCGACCTTTACCTTCCCCCAGGCCGTACCAACCCTGGCGGTCGGGAAGCATACTGCGATCCCCAGGACGGACGCTGACACAACGGATGCTAACTTCCTGCAGGCGATCGCAAATACAGCTGGTTTCCATATGCCTACTATAGAACAAGGCGGCAACAGCCTCTATCCGGCGATGGCGCAAAGAGCCAGCAGCGTCGAGGTGTTGAGAATTCTCATCAGCATTGGGCCCACCGAAACAATGCACTTCCAGACCTGGGCCGATAAGGCGGGCAACGCGCCACCGTTAACGGCGGTAGATCCGATGACAGGAGTTTCGGTGACTTTCCCAGATCTGAATTCTCCGCCGTTTGGTGGCGAGAACTTCCAGACAAACCTAATCATGCCTGAGCCGTGCCCCTTCATCAGCCGCAAGCTTCCGAAATGCTCTGTAATACGACCGACGGAGACAAAGGGGATTGCAATGGGCGTCGTCAATTTCCTGACGGCGATGGGATTATTCATTGGCCAGTCGCTGGCGTTCTCCAGACTAATGCGCGATCTGGCAGAGGATGCAGACGAGGCAAGGCGGGAATATTAAACCCGGCTGACAACACTTACGACAGCAGAACCGAGATCCAGGATGGGCGTGCGACTGGGGTCGCACGCCTTGTGATCTTGTGCAAATGACTTCAGATTCAACTCACCGGGACGACGGCGCCAGTGTTACGCCTGCGCTCAATACCCCAGGTGCTTCTCGACGATGTTTTCCAGAGGCTCACCATTGCAGAAGCGCTCGTATTGCTGAAGAAAGAATTGCATCGCCTGGCGAAGCCAGACTTTGGTTTGATCGGCGCAGTGCGGAGAGATAAGAACGTTTTCGAGTTTGTAGATCGGGTCGCCGGAGGGAATCGGCTCTTCTTCGAAGACATCCAGGCCCGCACCCTTGATTCTCTTTTCGGTAAGCGCACGCACCATCGCCGCCTGGTCGATTACCGGTCCTCGGCCAACGTTGATGACCACCGCGTTAGGCTTCATGGCCGCAAAGGCAGCATCGCTGATCATGTGGCGCGTCTCAGCTGTCAGCGGCGCCGCCACCACTACGTAATCGCACTGAGCAAGCAGCCCAGAGAGTTTGTCCGGCTTATAGAATTGGTCGACGAACGGGTCGGGCGTCGCAGGTGCGTGCCGCTTGAGCGCGAGAACACGCATCCCCATGGCGTGCACCCGGCTTGCAACTGCCCGGCCAATGTCGCCATAGCCTACAATTCCGACAGTCTGGCCGGCGATCTCTTCCACAAGGAACTGCTCCCAGCAGCCCGCCTCCTGGTTGCGAAGCATGCGCCGAAAATCCTTCGCGAAATAGAGAATTGCGGCGAGCGCAAACTCGCCAAGCGACTGTGAAAAAACTCCGCTGCCGTTGGTAAGAGGAACGGGGCTTTGCGCTAACTCCGGAAACAGGATTCTGTCGAGACCGGCCGAGCGCGAATGGACCCAGCGAACGGCGGGGCTCGCCAGAAACACCGTGCGCAGCAGATCGCGCGGACCCGCCCAATGCAGGATTACCTCTGCCTCCTTCGCAGCTTCAGTCAGATCGGCGGGCGAGTTTATGCGGATATGGTGCAGGCCGTCGAGCATGCGGAGCTCCGGATCATCTGCATTGGAAAGCACCAGGACGAGCGGCTGCTTATTCATGGCGTGGAATCGCTCCTGTTTCTATTTGAGTATTTCAGAGCCTGCGGCCTGCTACTTCTTCGTGTCGCCGCCGATTTGAATCACAACATATTTTGCCGGACCGTCGCCCACATTCTTGACGGCGTGCATGGTGCCGAAGGCCACGTAGATAATGCTGCCCGGTCCGGCGCGTTCGGCTTTGCCGTCGTGGTCAAACTCCAGTGTGCCTTGCTCCAAGATAATCAGCTCCGAGTGCTGAATCTTGTGCAGCGCGGGCGGCACCGTTCCGGCAGGCTGCAGAGTCTCATGCGCACCGACCGCCTCGCCCGTAGCCAGCGTTCCCCTGAAAACCATGCTGTTCTGGGAGCCATTCGGCGTCGTCCTGGGCTTCATATCGTCGTAAGAGAAGACGCGCGCGGTTGCCAGCGGATTTTCATCACTCGTCTGCGCAGCGGCTATGCCGCATGCGAAGACAGGAATGGCGGCAATCAGCAGAAGATTTTTCATTCGTTGTCCTTGTAGACCGCGGCTGGAATAGAGCTTGCATTTCCAGGAGAACACGGGGATGGGTAGAGGCTACCACAGCGGCAGTAGTGGAGCAGAGAGCGGAGCGGTCGTCCCAGGTCTCAGGATCGAATCTTCACCCCGAGACCTGGGCCGCCCATTCTTCATTCGCAAAGCGTCTACTTCTGCTCAGTGATGTGAACCGGATCTTCCAGGCGGAAAGTAAGCAGCGTCTCCGCGGGCAGAAAGATCTGCTTGTTGCCCGTGAATGCGCCGCCTGCTGTTCCGGCGCCACCACCGGCGATTGCGCCAATCGCCGCACCCTTGCCGCCGCCAGCCAATGCGCCCACCAGCGCTCCTAAGCCCGCGCCGCCGCCAGCCATTATCGCGGTGCGCTTGCCCTTGCCTTTTTCCGCGCGCTCAATCGAACTGGTCGCCACCGGATAGCTGCCCCAGTTGGTATGCACACGCTCCAGGCGAATAGAAAGATAAGCGCCGCCTTTGATCTTGCCCAGCGCTTTGGCTTCGATGACGATGCCTTCAGCGCGTGCGCCGCGAGGAATCACGTTTTGGCCATTCACCATTACATCGTCGGCGATGGTTGCGCCAAATGAGTCTCCGGGCTGCGATATCTTCGATCCCAGGTCCTGATCGAGACGAACAGGAAGTCGCGTGCCCGCGGGAAGATCCACAACCATGGGTTGAGGCGGCGCCTGCGAAGCGCCTGCTCCTGACTGCGATGCGCTCGACCCAGGTTGCGAAGACCCACCCTGCTGCGGGTTCTGCGACGGCTGCCCACCTTGGTTATTCGGCTGCTGAGTATTTCCCTGCTGAGTACCGGCCTGCTGTGTTCCAGACTTACATCCGCTGCACGCAAGCACAAACGCCAGCGCCAGCACAACAAGAGGTACAAACCTGCGATAGAAATTCATTGCACGAGCTCCTTGAGGGGGAAGTCAGGACCTCGGCCGCAGACACATCCGGATGAAGACGCACCGCCAGAAAGCCCTGTGTTCTTAGATGTCTAGGTTCTTTACGTCAAGTGCATTGTCTTCGATAAATTTTCTGCGCGCTTCAACGTCTTCACCCATAAGAGTGGTGAAGATGGCGTCGGTCTCCGCGATGTCTTCGAGCTTGACCCTGAGCAGCGTACGCCGTTCTGGATCCATCGTGGTCTCCCAGAGCTGCGTGGAGGTCATCTCGCCGAGGCCCTTGTAACGCTGCACCTGGTAGTCCTTCTTGCCCTGTTCAACGATGTAGGCAAACAGCTCGCGGGCGGTCTGCTTTTCAACCGGTTCGCGCGTGATGCGAGCAGCGCGGCGGGCTTGCTTGGCCTCTGCTTGAGCTTCTCCGTCACCGCCTTCTTCGGCTTCCTCTGCCTCAGCTTCGGCGTTGGCGGCAGCGCCCTTGGCAGCGAACTCAATAAGAAATGGCGGCTCCAGGAATTCCTTGATCAGGGAGTACTTGGCCATCATCTGCCGGAACTCGGGGCTCGAAGCAAGCGTCCAATCGATGCAGCGCGTAGCGCCCTGCGCATCGGTAAAGCAAATCGACCAGGTGTGGTGCTCTTCGTCCTCAACCGGTTCAGCAACCTTGAACTGGAAATCGTCGGCAAGTTCGGTAAGCTCTGTGTGAAGCAACGCAAGCTTTTCAGGAACTACGCTCTCGGACTTCGATGCAAAGTCGGCGCGGTGAACCAGCTCGGCGCGGGCCAGCAACTCAGTCAGCTTTTCGTTGCGGATGCGCTTGTCTACCTTCTCGACAAAGCTCAGGTACTCGTTGAGCGTGGCCATGAAGCGCGTAAGGTCGGCGCCTTCAATGCGGCTGGCCGCTTCGCCATGGCGCACCACCATTCCTTCAGCGGCCCGCTTCACCATCACCTTCACAAACTCGCGGTCGTCCTTGATGTACTGCTCGAAACGGCCCTTTTTGATCTTGTAAAGCGGCGGCTGCGCAATGTAGATGTTATCGCGCTTGATCAACTCCGTCATGTGGCGGAAGAAGAACGTAAGCAACAGCGTGCGGATGTGCGATCCATCCACATCGGCGTCGGTCATCAGAATGATCTTGCCGTAGCGAATCTTTGTCGCGTCGAAGTCGTCTTTGCCGATGCCGCAGCCCAGCGCGGTAATCATGGCGCGGATTTCCTCGTGGCCTAGCATCTTGTCGTAGCGCGCTTTTTCGACGTTGAGAATTTTTCCCTTCAGCGGCAGAATCGCCTGGAAGCGACGATCGCGGCCCTGCTTGGCGGTGCCACCGGCGCTTTCACCCTCGACGAGATAGAGTTCGCAGCGATCCGGATTGCGCTCCGAGCAGTCAGCGAGTTTTCCGGGCAGGCCGCCGCCATCGAGAGCACCTTTGCGCCGCGTAAGATCGCGAGCCTTGCGGGCTGCCTCGCGCGCGCGCGCCGCTTCAATCGCCTTGTTGATGATCCGCTTTGCGATCGGTGGATTCTGCTCCAGAAATCCGCCCAGCCGCTCGTTCACAAACGCCTGCACCGTCCCGGCGATGTCGGAGTTGAGCTTGCCCTTGGTCTGGCCCTCGAACTGCGGCTGTGAAAGCTTGACGCTGACCACAGCAACCAGGCCCTCGCGCACATCGTCGCCGCTCAGGTTCTCCTTCAGATCCTTGAAGAGCCCGAGTTGCTGGCCGATGGCGTTGATGGTGCGGGTAAGCGAAGTCCGAAAGCCCGAAAGGTGCGAGCCGCCGTCAACCGTGTTGATATTGTTGGCGAAGCTGAAAACGGTCTCAGAGTAGCTGTCGTTGTACTGCAGGGCGATCTCGATCTCGACGTTGTCGCGCGAGGCTTCCATCACGATGGGCTTGTCGTGAAGCACAGTCTTGCCGCGGTTGAGATGCTTCACGAACTCCGCTATGCCGCCGGCGTATTTGAACTCTGCCCGGCGCGCTTCGCCCGTCTTGGCATCCGCGGTGCGCTCATCGGTGAGAGTAATTTCCAGTCCCTTGTTCAGGAAGGCCATCTCGCGCAATCTCTGTGCCAGCGTGTCGTAGTTGAACTCGGTGACGGTGAAGATGCTCTTGTCGGGCAGGAAATGCACTTTGGTCCCGCGCCGCTTCGAGTTTCCGGTCTGTAGCAGCTTCGAAGTGGGGACGCCCTTCGAGTAGCTCTGCTCGTAAGTGTGGCTCTGCTCGCCGGGTTTTTCCGGGCGCCAGATTTCGACCTCGAACTCCTCGCTGAGGGCGTTGACGCAGGAGACGCCGACGCCGTGCAGGCCGCCTGAAACTTTGTAGGTGGAGGCGTCAAACTTGCCGCCGGCGTGGAGTTTGGTGAGCACGACCTGAGCTGCCGGCATCATTTCGCCATTGCCCACGGACATCATGTCCACTGGGATTCCACGGCCGTCATCGACAACAGTGATGGAGTTGTCCACGTGAATCACGACATCGATTCTCTTGGCATAGCCGGCCAGCGCTTCATCCACGGAATTGTCGACAACTTCGTAGACCAGGTGATGAAGACCCATATCGCCTGTCGAGCCGATGTACATCGCGGGGCGGAGGCGCACCGCCTCAAGGCCTTCGAGAATTTTGATGTTCTCGCCGGTATAGCTTCCATTGTCACCGTTATCGCCGTTGCCGCCACCATTACCTGGAAGGGGATACTCATCAGGTGCGTCGATTGCCATTGTCTTAGTCGCCATAGGTTTCCATTTGCGGTGCTGCTTGTTGCGGGCCCCGGTCGGGAGGGGCGATTCCAGATCGCGATTCCGGTCAGAAATCGGGGTTTAACCGTCTGAAAAACGAGGGTTTTCAGGCCCTTCTGTCTGCCTCTATTTTAGCATGCGGAGATGATGAAAAAGAGCCCTGAAAAGGCCCCGCGAACTGCATTCGAGGCAGTTACTTTTACGCATAAAAGATGACGTTAGTAATCTAGGTAGTTACTATCTATGTATATATATGAAAAAAATAGACTTGTGCTTAATAATGCGCTACGATCCTTTTGTAGGTCGGGGCCTGACTCCGCCCGTATCGAACTTAGAAAGGGTTACCAATGATGAAACTCATCGTCCGCGCTTTCGCTATTTGCGTCGTACTCTCCGGCGCCGCCGCCGTTTCGCTGTCGTCTGCCTCCACGCACGCCATGACCAGCCATCAGTCGGCAACCTCCGCTATGCCGGTTCCGCTGTGCGGCCCCTGGGTACCCTGCTCCCCGGATCCTGGCCCGTCAGGCAACATTCGCTAAGCACGCGAAGTAACACGAAAGTACCAGTGACGTATCCCTTTTGCGGGTTGAGTGCATAAGCTAATGGCGCTATTCTGAGAGGGATCTTAGGATTGCGGCCTAACCCATATGTCTTCTCAACTCGCAATGTCGGCGATGAGCGTAGCGGAATTCGCACTATGGGCCACGCTCGGCTTCCTGTTCTGGAAGAAAAAGCTCTATCAGCGCTTTCCCGGCATGGCCTCCTATCTTGCGCTTCGCGTGGCATCGATGCCCACGCTTATGGCTACACTCTATATACAATCGCAACCCTGGGGCCGCAGTTATTACGCGGTTTACTTCTTTGCCTACTGGACTGTTTACATTACAAGCGCCGTGCTGCTGCTGCTCGTGTGCATTGAGGTCTTCCGCTCCGCGCTCTCTGCACTGCCCGGCCTGATGAAGATCGGCATTGTCATCTTCCGCTGGGCAATTTTAGTTTCCGTGGTTCTCACTTTCTCATCCATATCGTTCGTGCATCACGGTCTTGCTGCCGTGCCTGACATCGCGGTTGGACTCATGCGCTCGGTCAGTGTCGTGGAACTCTGCCTGTTGGCGTTCCTTTGCCTCAGCATGAATGCATTGCGCCTCTCGATTCGCGACCTGGCCTTCGGCATCGCCCTCGGATTTGGCGTGATGTCTTCCAATGACTTCGTTTTTGCTGCATTGACTTCCCGGAAGGCGACCATGACCGGCACGCTGCAGTTTGTCTACGAAGCCGTGCTTCTGGCCTCTGTGGCTATCTGGGTGGCCTACTGCGCCCTGCCACAGGCGGTCCGCAAGCCGCTGATGATGCCGGCCAATTCAACCATCTATCGCTGGAACGAGATTGCATCGGCTCTGGGCCATACCGGAACCCAGATCGCCGTGCAGCAGCCCGCCAACAGCTTCTTCCTGACCGATGTAGAGAAGGTGGTCGAGAAGGTGCTCACGCGGAATCTTAAAGGACGCGCATCAGAATCTTAAAATAGATAGAACGGATAGCCAATCGGCAATAATCCATACAGAACGAAAGAAAGGCCTCGGCATCGCCGGGGCCTTTGCTTTGCAACGTAATTGGAGCTCTGCCGCTCCGTCGAGCTCGAGTCGCCTGACTACTCGGCTGCAACCGGCTCAATGGACGCAAAACGCCCTCGGCCGCCGCGGTCAGCGAACTTCACGCGGCCAGTAACCTTCGCGAAAAGCGTGTCGTCGGAGCCGATGCCGACGTTGACGCCGGGCTTGATGCGCGTGCCGCGCTGACGCATGATGATCGAGCCACCGGTAACGAGTTGGCCACCAAAGGCCTTCACTCCCAGCCGCTGTGCATTGGAATCCCGTCCGTTTGTGGAGCTGCCTCCACCCTTCTTATGTGCCATTGCCGAATCCCCTTCTGTATCGAGCTGTCAGCTTTCAGCCTTCAGCGAGTGAACTGTGAATCAACCATCCCGGCCCTCGCAATAAAAACTGAAGGCTGAGAGCTAAATGCTACTTCTCCGAATAGGTGACGCCGTCGGCCTCAATGGCCTTGATGCGCACTTCGGTAAAGTTCTGACGGTGTCCCTGCAGCTTCTTGTACTGCTTCTTCCGCTTCAGGTGAAACACCAGAATCTTGTCGCCGCGGCCCTCGCCGAGCACTTCGGCAGTCACCTTGGCCGTCGATGGCTTCGCCACCAATCCCGGCTCGCCGGAGACTAACAGCACATCGCTGAACTCGACGGTCTGGTTCTCTGAAGCGACACTCTCAATCTTCACTACGTCGCCGGGAGCGACCCGGTACTGCTTGCCGCCGGTGCGAATCACTGCGTACATAACTAACCCTCCGGCACACTGGTTCTTGAACCAGGTGCGAAAACTCGAATCCGTGTGCTCAGTCGGGGCGGATACAGACAGCTACTGCATCGGGACGAGGGCCGCACACACGCCAAACCGGCGGTGAACCCAGCAGAATCCCGCACACCCGCAAGGGGGTGCATCGCCAAACTCTACGATTCTATCGTTAAATTGGGGTTCGGGTCAATTTCATTGCAGGCCTTTACAGCATATCCAGCCCCTGCTTGCGTTTTGGACCCGGATAGGCCTTCTCAATCTTCGCCAGATCCTCCGCATCCAGTTCCAGGCCCGCGGCCGCCACATTTTCCTCAACGTGTTGAATCGACCCGGCCTTGGGAATAGCCAGCACCGCCCTCCGCAGGCACCAGGCCAGAGCAACTTGCGGTGGCGAAACTCGATGCTTTTCAGCTATGCCGCGTAACACCTTTGAATCAAGCAGTCTACCGCCCTGCCCGACCGGGGAGTACGCCATAACGGTCACTTTGTTCTGCTCGCACCACGGCAGCAAGTCGAATTCAATCCCCCGATGTTCGGGGTTGTAGAGCATCTGGTTGACCGCGCAGGCGTTCCCTCCAGGCACATGGAACAGCTCCTCGATGTAATCCACATCGAAGTTCGAGACGCCCCAGGCCCGAATCTTGCCCTGCTCCAGCAATCGCTGGAAGGCTGCAACTGTATCCCGAAGAGGAAACCGCCCCGGCCAGTGAAGAAGGTAGAGGTCGATCGTCTCCACCCGGAGACGTTTCAGGCTCGCCTCGCACGCCTTCACTGTTCCCTCCAGAGAAGCGTTCGATGGAAGAACCTTGCTGACCAGATGCACGCGTTCGCGCAACCCGTCTATCGCTTCTCCTACCAGGATCTCCGAGCGCCCGCTGCCGTACATCTCGGCAGTATCGATCACCGTCATCCCCAGCTCCACTCCGCGCCTGAGTGCAGCAATCTCAGCTGCGCGTGTTGCCGCCGAATCGCCAATGTTCCAAGTCCCCTGCCCAAGCTGCGGTACCTGGCGGCCGCCAATATCGAGAGTCTTCATAATTCGCTCCATCATAATTCCGCGCCGGCATGTTGACATTAGACCCTTCTCAACATCGCAGCCAACCTCTGTGACCGTCAACCATGATCCTGCGCAGCCCGCATCGCTATACTTTCCCCATGCAGCCAGTCAGCCAGCCGGTCAGCATTGTGGTCACCGTTCTCAATGAGGCCGGGG
>DASRLI010000549.1:0-8521 GCA_035648535.1 Occallatibacter sp.
CAAATAGTCTGGTTTTGAAAGTGGAGTTTGAAAGTGGAGTTTGAGAAAAGTTTGAGAAATTGCTGATTTCTATGCTGTCACTATCTATGCCAATTGACCCTAACTCATTTAGAATCAATGGCGGGGACGACGGGGCTCGAACCCGCGACCTCTGCCGTGACAGGGCAGCGCTCTAACCAACTGAGCTACGTCCCCTAATACAACGTCTATTGCTCACCAACTTCGCCCGCAAACTGGATTGCACCCTCGACTCAGATGCATTCATTCCACTGGCTTGCTGGTCCAGGTTCATTCGAACCCTTACTTACGCGATTCGATTTTGCCTTGGTACGTAAACAAGTTTAACAGAAAGATTAGGCTTTGGGACCCGCCCCGCACCCGACATTTTCATTCGTTTCGCAGCCAGGCGGAATCGCACTTTGGTGCCCATGCATCGGTCAGTTTGAAACTGTCCTACGCGGACCAGGCTGCCCGGGGTGCGCGCCCGGAAGAGATATAACCCATATCTACCGAGATGCCTCGTACGCATTGCAGTAGATGATTGGCAATGGAAGGCAGCTTCTGCGCCGTCACACGAAACGAAGGGCCGGAGACGCTCACCGCCGCTACCGGTTGGCGCTGCGCATCCAGCACCGGTACAGCAATGCAGCGCAGGCCTTCTTCAAACTCTTCGTCGTCCACGGCGTATCCGCGGCGACGCGTTTTCTCCATCTCCGTTCGCAGCGCCTCTGCGGTGGCAATGGTGCGATGGGTAAAACGCTCAAAGCGAATCCGTTTCACAACTTCATTAGCCCGCTCTTCGGGCAGGAATGCAAGTATCGCCTTCCCTACTGAAGTGCAATGCACAGGATTGCTGGCCCCAACGCGCGTGATCATCCGCACCGACCGCGCCGGCTCAATCTTGTCGATATAAATCACTCGCGACGCCTCAAGAACACAGAGGTGCGCGGTCTCCTCGGTCTCCGCCACCAGGCGGCGAAGATGCGGCTGGGCGCGATCGCGCAAATCATATTGCTCGATAGCCCGATTGCCGAAGTCGAATAGCCGCAGGCCGAGCCGAAACTTGCCACTCGTAGTGCGCTCTACCATGCGGTGCCGCTCAAGAACCATCAGGAACCGGTGCGCGGTGCTCTTGTGCAATTGAAGTGAGGAGGCAACTTGCGCCAACCCCAGAGGAGTTTCGCTCTCCGCAAGCAGATCTAGCACGGCAAAGGCTCTGTCGAGCGCTTGGACTTTATAGGTTCCTTGCGGGGCAGCGTCTCGCATTTCGGTTCTCCGTTTCGCTTCTTGACTATAGATAAAGCTTCTCAGGATATGGGACTCGTGTCAAGAGGTGATACGGGAGCTTGCCGCCCCGGGAGGTAACACTCTCGGAATCAACGCGAAAGCACCGTTAGTGAAAGGCTGAACACCCCACCGCGGGAAGGGCCTACTCCGGAACCACGTCTCCCTCGCCCGGCGCGAGGAACAGGTTCGCTTCCAGTCCGTGCTGGCGCGTGTACAAGTCGTAATACCGTCCGCCCATCGCAAACAGTTGCGCGTGATTGCCACGTTCGACGATAAGGCCCCCTTCGACAACCAGGATTTGGTCGGCGCGGCGAATGGTCGACAGCCTGTGCGCAATCACGAAGGTCGTGCGCCCTTGCATCAGTTGGTTCAGCCCCGCCTGGATCATGGCTTCCGATTCGGAGTCCAGCGAACTGGTGGCCTCATCCAGAATCAGGATGCGAGGCTCGGCCAGCAGTGCGCGTGCAATTGAGAGCCTTTGCCGTTGTCCGCCCGAAAGCTTCACGCCGCGCTCACCCACAATCGTGTCGTAGGCATCCGGAAATCGCTCAGCAAACTCGTCCACGCGCGCCGTGCGGCAGGCAAAGAGAAACTGCTCTTCCGTCGCATCGGGCTTTGAGAAAAGAATGTTTTCGCGAATGGTTCCATCGAAAAGAAAAGAGTCCTGCAGCACCACGCCAAGCTGTGAGCGGAAGGTGTTCAGATCGACGCTGGCCAAGTCGATATCGTCCACCAGCACAGCCCCTTTCGACGGCGTGTGGAAGGCGCAGATGAGGCTGATAACGGTCGACTTTCCCGACCCCGAAGATCCCACGAGTGCCGTTACCGTACCCGGATTGGCTTCGAAGCTGATGCCGTGCAGAACCGGCTTTTCCGGCGTGTAGGCAAACTCCACATCTTCAAAGCGGACTTTGCCCTCAATGGGCGGCATCTTCACTGTGCGGCCGGGAGTCTGGTTTTCTTCCAGCTCCGACATGATCTCGTTCGTGCGGTCCAGTCCGGCAAATGCTTCCGTCAACTGCGTGCCAATATTCACGATCTGAAAGACCGGAGCGATCATGAAAGCCAGAAACATGTTGTAGCTGAAGTAGTCGCCAACGGACCAGGAATGATTCAGAACACTATGACCGCCGAACCACATCACCAGCCCCGACACGAGTCCAAGCACCGTGGTTGAAGCAGAGCCGAGAACGCTGGTCATTGTGAGGGTCTTCATCACGTTGGTCAGCAGCCGCTCCACGCCCTCTGAGAACACATTCGCCTCGCGCTCCTCGGCATGATAGCCCTTGATTACGCGGACGCCGCCTAGCGACTCAGTCAGGCGACCGGTAACCTCGGCGTTGATCTTGCCGCGTTCGCGAAAGATCGGACGAATGGTCTTGAAAGCATACTGAAGCACAAAGACAAACGCACCCATTACGGTGAAGACTGTGAGCGTGACCGTGGCGCTGAGATGCAACAGATAAAGAAACGCAAGAAGGGCGGTGAGCAGGCCTCCCACAAAGTCCACAAGCCCGGTACCCACCAGGTTGCGCACCCCTTCCACATCCGTCATGATGCGCGATACCAGCTGACCTGTTCGGTTTTCGTCGTAGTAAGCCACGGAAAGCAGTCCGACATGGCGCTGCACTGTGCGACGCATCTCCGCAATCAGCCGCTGGCCGGCCTTTGAAAGCAATTGTGTGAGCGAAAACGAAGTGATGGCCTGAACCACCATTGCGGAAAAGACCAGCACGATAATGCGCGGCAGCAACTCTGGGTGTGGGTGCTGCGTAGAAAGTACCTTGTCCAGCAGCGGCTTGGACATGTACGGCAGCACCAAGCCAGCCACGCGGTTGACAACCATCAGGCCCATTCCGCCCAACAACAGACCCATGCGCGGCACAATCAGTGCGCGAACCTGCGGCCACACCTTTTTCAGATTGGGTTTCTTCTTGGGCAAATCCGCGTGGCCGGAACGCGCTCCGCGTCCATGCGGCGAGCGCTCTGCGCGCATGCTCATGCCCATCCCGCCACGCATAGTTCCCAAGCGCTACACCTTCCCCGATCGGCGCGCGGCGATAAACGAGCGCACACAAAGAATTACGTAAATCAGTGTCAGAGCGGCCATCGCGAGCTTCGAAGCCAGCGCAATCTGGTCGGGCGGAACGCCGGCCGACGTGGCAGTCATATAGCCACGGACCGCTTCGATCGCTGCACCCAGAAAGCCCAGGAGCCCAATGGTCACGTTGATGTGCATGAACAGCTTGCGCCGCCCCTCATTGGGGCTGATGGCCAGCAAGCCAGAGATGCCAAGCGCCAAACCGAACCAGGTAGGAATCAGCGCCGTCGGATGTAAGCTGCCGGTTCCAAGGTAGCCTGCTAACCCAAGAGCACACAAAAGCACCGCAAAAACCAGAGTTACCTTTGCCACGAGAGACCTCCGTCTATCTGCATGGCAAGGATATCAGTTACAGGCACACGATTCCCCACCGGCAAGCATCCACTCAATGGATGCCCGCCGGCAGGGCCTGGATTGTATTTCTTTACCGCTGAATGCGAGCCGACCCGCCCTTGGCGAATGCCCTCACCTGGTCAATGGTCGCCATCGTCGTGTCGCCTGGGAATGTAGTTAGTAGCGCACCATGCGCCCATCCCAGCTTAACCGCCTCCTCAGGCGGTTCACCGGCCAGCATCCCATAGATGAAGCCGGCCGCAAAGCCGTCTCCGCCTCCCACGCGATCCACCACATCCAGCTCGGCCGTTGGTGCGGTGTAGGTCTTCCCGTCCACCCACGCAACCGCGCTCCAGCTATGGTGATTGGTCGAGTGAACCTCGCGCAGTGTCGTCGCCACCACCTTCGCATTCGGCAGCTTCTTTGTAACCTTCTCGATCATGCCGAAGAACACGCTCGGGTCCAGCTTCGACTTTGCCGCGACTTCAGGCCCCGGGATGCCAAGACCCATCTGCAGGTCTTCCTCGTTGCCTACTAAGACATCCACGTTCTCAACAATCTTGCCGATGGTCTCGACGGCCTTCGCGTTGCCACCCTGAATATTCCAAAGCTTCGCGCGGTAATTCAGATCGAACGACGTAATGGCGCCCGCAGCCTTGGCTTCCTTCATCATCTCCGCGGCAAGCGCGGCCGTTGTCGCCGACAGCGAAGCAAAAAGGCCGCCGCAGTGAACCCAGCGCACGCCCTGCGCAAAAATCGCCTTCCAGTCAAAGTCGCCCGGCTTCAGTTGCGCGCCGGCTTCGTTGCAGCGGTTGTAGAAAACCACCGGAGGACGCACGCCGTGTCCCTGGTCACTAAACACGGTCGCCATGTTCGGTCCATGAACACCGTCGTGCTTGAAGTACTTGTAGATAGGCTTCACGCCCATCGCCTTAACCCGCTCCGCAATCAGATCGCCGACGGGGTAATCCACCATCGCCGAAACGATTGCCGTCCGCATTTGAAAGCAGTCCGCCAGGTTGGCGGCCACATTGAACTCACCGCCGCTCACGTGAATCTTGCATTCCGTCGCCTTGCGAAAGGGAATAATCCCTGTGTCGAGCCGATGGATCAATGCACCCAACGAAAGTAAATCCAACTCGCCATCCTTACGAATATTCAATCCATGACTCATCGCGTCTATTCTCCTGATCTTTGTGGCAATGTCTATTGTGAAATCGGGAACCCTACGAATTATAAACTGGTCTGACCTCTACCGGGAAGATCACCTGGTATTCCCGGCCGATTTCTTCACATCTCCCAATACCTGATCCGCCGTCCACTCGTTGCCAGGATAGAACTGCACCACCTTGCCGTCCGGGCCGATGAGCGTGGTCGAAAGCGTGTGCGTGATCGAGTCGTCAGCGCCGTGGGTGATGCCGACGTCAAAGAACTTCGCCATCTCAAGCAACTCTGCCTGGGCGGGCACCGCAAAATCCCAGTGTGCAAAAGCATTCTTTGTGTCGCTGCCAATATAGGTCGCGCCATAAGCCCGCAGCCGCGCCGGCGTATCGTGCTCCGGATCGAAGCTCACGCACAGCAGGTGTGTTTTCGCATAGAGTGCCGGATCGGCCGCCAACCGGCTGTTGATCAAAGCGAAGTTGTGCGTCACCAGCGGACAGAAGTTGGGCAGCGGACACCGTGTGTAAATAAAGGTCAACAGCAGTACCTTTCCCTTGAACTGCTCAAGATGAATCTGCCGCTCGTCCTGGTTGCGCAGCTTGAAGTCCGGCACTTTATCGCCCGGTGCCGGTACATGATAAAAGACCGCGGGTTTGTAATCTGGCTTGGCCTGAGCCACCACAACAATATGATCCAGCACTACAGTCTCTTGCGCACTCTTCGACACCAGCACGTCGGCGGTAATCACGTCTCCGCGATGCAGTTCGCTCAGAATGCTCGGATCCTTGAGTTGGTAAGGCATGGTCATCGCATCCATGAAGCCGGGGATGGCCTCATGATCCAATACCACAATGCCGTGAGCAGCATCGGTTGAAACCACCTTGCCGCGCAGGTGGTACACGTTAACGCCTGCGCCTGCCAGTGTGTCGGAGTTCTGGCCTGAGTGGCACCCGGCCAACACAATCAATGCGAGAAATGAGGAAGCAAGTATTCGGCGGATCACACTCCAGTGTATAACCAGCACGCTGTCCAGCCGCACAGCACAAACTGCCCTACAGCATCAACCACTCGCCCTCATCTTCAAGAACTTCCTCAAGTTCCTTGCCACTGCAGCCCGAAGGCGCCGGCTCGTCAGCGCACCGCTTATCGACGGCCTTCATATGCGTGATGAACTGGTCGTTCTTTTTAAGTACCTCGTCGTGGCATTTTTTTGCGACCGCCATCAACTGCTCCCAGTTCCCTTCCAGAACAGTTCCTTTACCAGTCGTCTTGTAATGCAAGCCGCTGGCGTCAATGATTCTATTCATATCTACGGAGGGATCACTCGCCTGACGGTGCTTCCCCTTCACCGACACGCTCAACTCAAGAAGCATAGGAATAGTTCCTTTCCATGTACTCTCCATCAAATACGGCGAATGCCATACCAATACTGTGACCCGCAACACAGGCCAACGTGAGTCGACGCACTCTGAAAATAAATGTGACCTAACTCACCAATAACAAGATTCCCACCTGAGTTACTAACATGATGAATGTGAGATAACTCACGAGATCAAGAGTGGCGCAGGTTCACGATATGTTTCCTTCTTTCACTTATTCCTGAACTAGTGATAGCAGTCACTGACCGGAGTAGCCACAGTCCAGCATTTATTGAACTGACAAGGGGATGCACAATGGCAGCAACTTTTGCAGTGGAACACGCACCGGACACTATGCAGGACGTTTCTTTTGATCTGGCAGAACTGACCAGAATGTACGACTTCACCGGCCTTGTAGTCGCCGTCACCGGGGGCGCTGGAATTCTGGGCAGCGAGATGGCTCGCGCATTAGCCGGCTGTGGCGCTCAAGTCGCCATCCTGGACCTGAACATCGAGCCCGCCAAGGCGCTGGTCGATAGTCTGGGCGAGCATGGCAAGCAAGTCTCCCTTCACAAGTGCGACGTCCTCAACCGGGACAGCATCGCCGAAGCGGCGCAGAACGTGACCAGCCAATTCGGTAAAATCGACTGCCTGATCAACGGTGCGGGAGGCAATAAGGCCGCCGCCACAACCGGCCCAGATCTGAAGTTCTTCGATCTCCCCGCCGACGCATTGCGCTGGGTCTTCGACCTGAATATTCTCGGCACCATGCTTCCCTGCCAGGCTTTTGGCAAGATCATGGCTGAACAGGGACACGGAACAATCCTGAATATTTCGTCCATGAATTCCTTCCGCCCGCTCACCCGTATTCCCGCCTACTCCGGCGCAAAGGCCGCCGTCAGCAACTTCACCCAATGGCTCGCCGTACACATGGCGCAGGAATACTCGCCGAAGATCCGCGTCAATGCCGTTGCTCCCGGATTCTTTCTGACCAATCAGAACCGCTTCCTGCTCACCGACAAGGAAACCGGCGAACTCACAAAGCGCGGCAACCAGATCATCGCCCACACGCCGATGGCCCGCTTCGGCGAACCTAAGGATCTATTCGGCGCTGTCCTCTGGCTACTCTCTCCCGCATCGGAGTTCGTCACCGGCACGGTGATTCCGATCGATGGCGGCTTCTCCGCATACAGCGGCGTCTAACGCACGGAACCCTTCAAACCACCAATGGCCGGAAGAGAGCAACTCTTCCGGCCATTGCCTTGTTCAGACCGATCCACTTCTCTCAGCCAGGTTTCACTCACCCAACCGACTAATAAAAACCCCTTGGTCGTCCCCAATCACCCGCTGACTTGCTAACTTGCTATCTCCGCGAAGCGGGGGCTAACTCGCTGCCTTTGTCATTGCCACATCGCCCACTCACACAACAGCCAACAAAAAATCGACCATCAACGTTTCCCAAATTCTCCAGCATAGAGGGAACGACCTCAGGGCGGAGTCCGCCGCAGCGGACGCAACCCTGGAAATCCCGCCAAACCCTGCTCAACCGTCACTTACAGTCTGCGGAAACGGCCGATTTGCAACTGGCGTTGTCCGCCTTTGGCAAAGCCAAAAACGTAATGCTCTCCGGCGCAAATGTCACTTGCCCCGCACGCACCGTAGCACCCTTAATAGCGGGCAACGCATCTCCAGCCCCGAGCTTCAATTCGCTCCCGTTCAACTCAACGCTGGCGCTCAACAGATCCGCCGACGTAAGCGTGTACCGCTCCGCCCCCGTCGGAATCGCCATCGTCTGCGTCGCAGACTTGTCCAAATTGATTGCCAGCAACGTCACGCCGCCCGGCTTCCCGCGCATGCACTGCGCAAACAGATGCAGACTCTCCGCCGGCGACGTCCCCGGATCCAGCACCGTAGTTCCCATCAGCTTCCGCCAAAGTACCGCCGCCCAGTAGTTAGGCCGCGGCTCCAGCGTTTTCTGATCCAGCAACCCGTAGTCGCTCGACGCAAGCGTGTTGTGCATATGCACCTGCACACCGCTCTTTGCCAGACTGCCGAGCTGGTTCAGATACCGGAAACTATCAATAAAATCCGAAGCCCAGCCATCGCCCCCGCAAGCAGCTTCCGCCGTCTCCGTCAGCCATATCGCCTTCCCTGGCATCAGCCGGTCGCGAATCCCCGCATAATACGCTTCGATCTTCCCCCCACGCGCCAACCACTCTTCCGAGAGTGCAGCCTCAGGCGAAGTCGCAGGAGCCCCCATTCCACCGCAGCGGCTCGAAAC
>DASRLI010000550.1:0-4782 GCA_035648535.1 Occallatibacter sp.
GTTTAAAGCCGACAAAGCAATGTATGAGGCCAAACTGCTTCGTTACAAGCAACGCGAAACCGCGTCGATTCTTGAACGAGCTGTGCTGGACAACCTGGAACAGCAGTTTCACTTGGAGACAAATAGGCCTTTGTTGAACTGAGACTGCCAAGGAACAAAACAGGATTCATTGTCAAGCTACGTCAGCTTGCCTCCACCCATATTACGAGCATCGGTATGAATCTGGCAGCAGGTAGACAGGTTAACGCAGTCATTTCGTGTGGAATCTGATGGATTGTCAGAGATATAGATATGACCGCTCAAAAACGAGGACCAATCCTGGAGAGGCAAGAGCTGTCGCAGAAGCAGTGATGAAGCACGCAGTGGAGCAATTGCGGAAATCGAAGGATCATCGACTAACCCTTGGAGTTGCTGCATTGAGTGTGGCTCAACGAGATGCAATCATTGATCAGTTGGAGATCCAGAAGCACGCGCCACTCGCGTGATCGGATTCGGTTGACGTGCGACATGGTCTGGAACCTTGCTCGCCGTGAATCGACTGCCGCTAAAATGGAGTGCGTCTGATCGCCAATGCAGACAGGGTCGAGGAGTCCCACTGCGATGAAAGATTTACGACTTTCAGGGGTCTACCAACTGCTTGAACCTGGTCCAGTGGTTCTGCTTACAACCGCCCATAAGGGTCGCACCAACGTGATGACGATGTCGTGGCACATGATGGTTGAGTTTGAGCCGCCGCTCGTCGCCTGTGTCGTCAGCAACGCCAATCACAGCTTCGCTGCGCTGCGAGCGATGAGAGAGTGCGTAATTGCGATTCCGGCGGTGGAACTTGCGCCCAAGGTCGTGGGTATTGGCAATTGCTCGGGACGGGACGTGGACAAGTTCGAGAGATTCCGCCTGACGCCGGCGCCAGCCCAGAGTGTGTCGCCGCCTCTGGTGGCCGAGTGCTTCGCCAACTTTGAATGCAAGGTGGTCGATACCCGTCTCGTCAACAAGTTCAACCTCTTTGTCTTGGAAGTGGTCAAGGCTTGGACTGATCCGGCGCAGATGCGTCCAAAGACCATCCACCATCACGGATATGGCAAGTTCGCAGTGGACGGCGAAATGATCAAGCTGAAGTCGAGGAAGCCGTAGGGATACTCGCCGCGATCCTGGGTGCTGCGCTAGCTCCGAATCGGCGCTATCGTTCTGTTCGGAGGTCAACGCCGGCCTCAGCGCTGGCGCGGCCCAGCTTCATGGACAGGCGCAGGAAGTAAACACCGATAACAATCGGTAAGAGAGGAAGCACGAGTCCAAGACCGTAGGGAAGCGCAGTCAAATCCTGCCCTCTGGCCAGGAATGCCACGACCGGCACTGCGAAGAACAACCAGGCCGCTCGCCGTACGCTTCGAGCTGCGGTTGATTTCTGATGACGCGGCGCAGGAGGAAGGCGCTTGAGAGACATTTGGAAGAGGCCTATTGCGACGGCGAGATAGGCAAGCCCCTCAGTCAGAATCGCCCAACGCACGATCGGCACATGGGGAAGTTGAAGGACAGTTAAATACATCACGGATACAAATACAAGGCAAATTCCAAAGAATGACAAAGAGAACTTAGTCCGGACGTTCATGGGACCTCCGTATTGCCCTAACTGCCCCCCCCCTGGCCGTAACCGGGCGTAATGGAGCTTGGATCACGCTGAACTACTGGCACCTATGCTTCACCCAAGTAACATAAAAACAGATATCCGGCTTGTTGGATAAAGAAACAGGAGCCTTCATCTGGACCGTATGCTAGATCGAAATCGCAAAGAGAGAGAAATAGCACTTTTGGGGTTAAGCATTCAGATAAGGTGGGATTCTTCTATTTAACCGGGATTTCCATTTTGCTTGTCCGGCCGCCAGAGAATATACTCCCGAGTGCCCGGCTGGCCACCTTTTTCGCATTCGTTCCAACGTCAACGCTCAAGATCCTCTTTTTCGATATGTAGTGCTTGATCAACATATAAGCATAGGCACAGGTTAAATTTCCTCTCCTGCCTGTTCTTGGTGTAAGGAGCCTCATACGCCGCCAGCTTTTCCTTCATTTCCCTGCCGGTCAGCATGTAACCCTGGAACGCATCGTTCGTCGGATTACGGCGGAGAAGAACATAGTAATCATCAGGTCCGTCCTTCACGCTTTCGATTCTCCAACAAATAGGCAAGAAGGTAGGCCGCTGACTCGATGTCTTGACCTGGATATTTGCGTGACGTTTGCCATCACGACTCGCCGCGATAATGTCGAATCCGGCAGTATTCTGAATGGTTGGTAGAGCTATCATGCCACGCAGCGAAAGCTCGCCGTTACGTGAAACACCCCTGCCGCTCCTATAAGCGCTTTGTCCTTTGCAGTGGCAACAACCATTGCCTGACCTCATCTTTCTAGCCTGAATCTCCTTTTTCATCACCGATTCGCTCGAATTGTAACGCTCCTGAAGCGTACTGGAAGTCCGACGGTACAATTGCGGTCGAAGACCGATGCCCGCCGTGGCTGGAAGCCTTCCTGTACGCATAGGTTACTTCTGATTACCAGTTGGCCATGCCGTTCCGACAGAAGAGGTATTTCTCTTCCGTGCGCTGTCGCGGTACGTTTCCAGCAATTGGCCCCGATCCCCATTGGTCTCGGCTACGCCAATTCAAGCCTACTGGAGGGCTTGTTTATGGTTGATATTTCGATCTGTCTCATATTTGTCGCGATGATCCTAACTCCCTTCATCGTGGATTCCATTCATGGGCCATGTCCGGCGAGAGTGATCACTGAGACTGTGCCAAAAAACGCCGTGCGCCCCTCAGTTCGTCAGCCCAGCTAACGATCGCCAGCCCAGCACACGACCATCTTGCTCCACTGGCCCCAAATCGGCGTATGCTGGTCGGCATGGAGAGGGTTCTCCCATGGCCATGGAATGGTTTCTCCCAATAGTCGTCGGCTGTCTTATTTGGGCGTACCTCAGTGTCACTTTGAATCGCCGGAATATCGATGAATTCAACCGGAAAGCTCGGAAGACTGGAAAGTTCCGTTCCCGTTTGTTGCATCCCCCATTCAAGGGCTGACCGCGCAGTTTGCTTTTCCGCAGGTCTGGCGGTGGGGCAGCGCCGGGCGTAGACTTTGGGCATGGCTCATCCACCAACGTTAAGGGTCATTTACGACGCGAAGAATTTCCCTATGTCTGCGAACTGCACGGCTTGCGGCGAGGAAATGCCGCGAGGAGAGCTCCGAACCGTCTTTATAGGGGAGAAGCTCAGGTGGTTCAAATCTCAATTCGATCTCCACCTAAAGCAAAAGCATCCCCCCCCCGAGGACGTGAATCAGGCCGCCGTGCGGATCGTCAGGGAAGCGACCCTTATTCATATTCAGTAGTGAATTGCCAAGCCCAAATCCGAAGGCGAACGTATGAAGACCTGTCCGCTGTGCGATTCGGCCTATCCAAATCACCAGACCAACTGTCCCACTGATGGCGCGCTGCTGATTGAGCGGCGGGAGCTTGAACCGGGAACGGTGATCTGAGGCAAGTACCGGATCGTGCGTCTGCTAGGCCGCGGTGGCATGGGAACGGTGTACTTGGCGGAGCACATTCTGCTCAATCGCCAGAGGGCACTCAAGTTTATCTCCAGCGAACTGAGCCAAGCCCCCGCTTTTTGAAGCGCTTCAGGCATGAAGCGCGGGCAGCCTACCAGTTGCGCCATCCCAACATCGTTGAGGTACCCGATGAGAACCTTCACCCAGAACAAGCCTCTAACGGACGCCGAGCTTGACCACCTCGGCGACTTCCTCAAGAACTGCAAAGGCGGCAGGGCGATGAACGTCGAGGTACTCGACGGGTTCTTCGCCGCCCTCATCGCGGGACCGAAGGCCGTGATGCCGAGCGGATACTACCGGGAAGTCTTCGGCGGCGAGATAGCGGACACCTGCGTGTTCGCCAGCATCGATGAGGCAAACAAGATCTTCGGGCTCATGATGCGGCACTGGAATGACATTGCCGGGACGCTGTTCAAGGGTGCGATCTACGTGCCGCTGCTGCTTGAAGACAAGGATGGCATGGTGCAGGGCAACGACTGGGCTCGCGGCTTCATGCGTGGCACTGGCCTGCGCCACGACGGCTGGGCAGAGTTGGTTAACAATGAGGAGCACGGAGGGTGCCTGATCCCGATGATGATGCTCCGCCACGAGCACGACCCAGACCCCGAAATGCGCCCCGAGCCGATCGGCCCTGAGAAGCGCGAAGAAGTCATCGTGCAGATGGCGGCTGGGCTGTTGAGGGCGTATCGGTATTTCCGGGAGCATCGAGAAGCCCACACAGGCACCACATTCATGTCTGAATCATCGCGCAACGTTTCCAAGGCCGGGCGGAATGACGCGTGTCCCTGCGGCTCCGGGAAGAAGTACAAGCGGTGCTGCGGCGGGGCGACGGTGAACTAGCCGTGTTTTGTTTGCCTCCCCTGCATGGAGGCGCTTGAATTTTCAGCGCTGAGACGTTTCCTCCTGTGTTGGGCATGTCCCCACGACATTCGAGAGGCAAGGCGTGGATTAGGATTCCTAGTTCTCTTCCCACCGCATAGACTTTGATCAGGATGTACGATTCCTCCCCACAGCCCCGTACCCCTGCAGAAGAGATCGCCGGGCTCGTGGAGCGAGTCACGTTCTTCAATGCGGACAGCGGGTTCGCCATCCTGCGTGTGAAGGTTCGCGGCCAGCGCGACCTGGTGACGATCCTCGGTTCATTGCCGTCGGTAAGCGCCGGGGAGTGGGTGACCGCAAAAGGGTGGTGGG
>DASRLI010000551.1:0-12899 GCA_035648535.1 Occallatibacter sp.
AATAGACAGTGAACAGCACACGGTGCTTATGGTGCAGGTGGAAAACGAATCCGGTGGAATCGGCAGCGTGCGCGATTTTTCGGCGGAGTCGAATCGCGAGATCGCCGGGCAGGTTCCAGCGGAACTGCTGGCTGCTGCGAACAAGCAGGCGGGCACATGGAGCCAGGTGTTCGGAGCTGACGCAGACGAGATCTTTCAGATCTTTCACCAGGCGAAGTATGTGAATGAAATCGCAGCGGCCGGCAAGAAGGAATTCAACATTCCGTTCTACATCAACGTGTGGGTAAGTCATCTGACGGTAGAACTGCCGCAACGACAAATCCTGCTTCCGGGCATTCAGTATCCGAGCGGCGGAGCCGTGCAGAAGTGGGTGGGGCTATGGAAAGCTCTGGCACCTTCGATCGACATGATCGGGCCGGACATTTACACCAGTGACTCGAGCGAGTATAGAGCCTTGATTCACACATATCATCGGCCGGACAATCCGCTTTGGATTCCGGAGACAGGGCGCAGCGACAATTTTGCCAAGTTCTTTTTCTATGCGCTGGGTGATGGAGCGATCGGGTTCTCGCCATTCGGTGTGGACCGGTCAGGGTGGAATATTCTGGGGGACGAACCGTGGTCAGGACACGCGCGCAACTTCGCCCTCATCGGTCCGATGAGCGGCGAAATTGCTAAGCTGGAGGATGAGGGCAAGCTCAAGACTAGCGTAGAGGAGCCCGGGCAGGCGGAGCAGGAACTTGACTTTGGAGGATGGCAGGCCACGGTGGCATTCGGGTTCCCGCAGCCCGACGGACGGAACGCCCCGGGTACTAAAGACGCGCACGGAGTTGCGCTGGTGGCTCAACTTGGTCCCGACGAATTTCTGGTGACGGGTTTCGACGCGAGCGTTCGTTTTCATTTGCCGGGTGACCCTCCGTTTATCCGTTCGCAGATTCTTACCGCGGAAGAGGGGAGCTATGAAAACGGTGTGTGGAAGACAGTGCGGCTATGGAACGGCGACGAGGTAGACCGCGGTTTGTGTTTCCACCAGAAGCCGCAGGTTGTACGCGTGCACATGGGTAAATTCTGATTGTGAGGCACGGGCCACTGCCAACTAATTGCCCGAAGCGGAAAGAGGGATCATGAGCAAGTTCGAGATGAGCCGACGGACGGCACTGAAAGCCGGCCTCGCCACAACGGCGCTGACATCGTTATCTGGAATATTGCAGGGGGAAGAAGTGAACCCAAGGAAAAAGAGAATCAGGCAGTCGGTCTGCCGCTGGTGCTATCAGAAGATAGGACTGGACGACTTATGCGCGTCGGCGGCGCAGATGGGACTGGTGGGCGTTGATCTGTTGCAGCCGGAGGAGTATGAAGTTCCACGGCGACATGGGATCATCTGCACGATGGGGTACGCGGGCGCTGGAACGATTCCCGATGCCTTGAACCGGACGGAGCATCATGCGGATATCGAAGCGGCCCTGCGCACCAACATTCCGCTGGCAGCAAAAGCCGGTGTGCCCAACGTGATCACCTTCTCTGGAACCCGGAAAGGGATGGCGGACGATGAAGGCGCGCGCAATACGATCGCCGGACTGAACCGCGTGAAGAAAATCGCCGAGGACAACGGAGTCACAATCTGCCTGGAGTTGCTGAACAGCAAGGTGAACCACCCGGACTATATGGCGGATCACACCGCATGGGGCGTGCGCGTGATGGAGGAGGTAAATTCTCCGAACGTGAAGCTCCTCTACGACATTTACCATATGCAGATTATGGAAGGCGACCTGATTGCGACCGTTCGCAAAAACATTGCATGGATCGGGCACTTCCACACCGGCGGCGTACCGGGCCGGCATGAATTGGACGACACGCAGGAGATACAATGGGACGGCGTGATGAAAGCCATAGCGGCGACAGATTTCAAGGGTTATGTGGCGCATGAGTTTCTACCGTTACATGATCCAATGACCAGCCTGCGCGCTGCGGTGGACTTGTGCGATGTGTAGGTCGCGCTCGCTATATCTGCGCCAACATATTAACTAGGTTGAGGGTTTGAGAAACTATGAAATCGCTACTACTTTCTGAATACAACCACCTTGAAATAGCAGACGTTCCTTTGCCGGTTGTCGGACGCGGTGAGGTTCTGGTGCGCGTGGAAGCATGCGGCATCTGCGGAAGCGACGTGCACGGTTTCGATGGCTCCACGGGGCGCCGCATTCCGCCAATTGTGATGGGCCATGAGGCTGCCGGTACGGTAGAGACCGTCGGCGAAGGTGCGACAAAGTACAAGAAAGGCGATCGCGTTACCTTCGATTCGACGATTTACTGCGGCGAGTGCCAGTACTGCAAGCGCGGACAAATTAACCTCTGCGACAACCGCGAGGTGATCGGCGTTTCGTGCGGCGACTACCGCAGGCATGGTGCCTTTGCCGAATATGTCGTGGTCCCGGAGCGCATCATGTATCCGCTGCCAATGGATTTCTCGTTCGAAGCGGCGGCCATGCTTGAAGCGGTGTCAGTGGCGCTGCACGGCGTGAAGGTATCGCAGGTGGTGGGTGGCGAGGCGGCGCTGGTAATCGGCGCGGGAATGATCGGCCTGCTCACGCTGCAGGCTGCGCGAGCCGCGGGCTGCAAGCGCGTATTTATCACGGACGTGGATGAGACGCGGTTAAAGTTGGCCAGACAGGTGGGCGCCGATGAGACACTCCATTGCTCGGGCGCGGAACTTGTAGCAGAAGTGATGCGGTTGACAGGCGGTAACGGAGTTGACATCACGCTGGAAGCAGTGGGACGCAACGAGACGGTGGCCGCCGCAATCGATTGCACGCGCAAGGGCGGAACGGTGACGCTTATAGGCAACATCATGCCCGAGGTGACGCTGCCGCTGCAGAAAGTGGTGGTGCGGCAGCTGCGGCTCCAGGGCTCGTGCGCTTCATCGGGCGAGTATCCTGAGGCAATTGAATTGATCGCGAATGGCAAGATCCAGGTGAAGCCACTGATCACCGCAGTGGCCAGCCTTGAAGAAGGGCCGCGGTGGTTTGAGCGGTTACATTCGCGCGAACCGAATTTAATGAAGATAATTTTGACGCCGAGGACGTAATGAACAACGGACTTTTCGATCTTACCGGACAGGTTGCAATTGTGACGGGGACCAGCCGTGGGCTGGGGCAATATTTTGCGAGGGCGTTGGCAAAGGCTGGCGCAGATTTGGTTCTGACCAGCCGCACGCGCGAGTCGCTGGTTCCGTTTGAGTCGGAGATCAGGGCGCTGGGGCGGCGGGCAGTTTCGCTGGAACTCGATGTGCGCAGCCAGGAGAGCATCGAAAAGATGGCCGCCGATGCGGAAGATGCGTACGGGCAAATTCACATCCTGGTGAATAATGCTGGATGTAATATCCGCAAGCCGGCGCTCGATGTGCAATGGGAAGACTGGAACAAGATTCTCGATACGAATCTGCGCGGGTCGTTTTTTGTTGCGCAGGCTGTGGCGAGAAGGATGATTGCCAAGGGATACGGACGCATCGTTAATATCGGATCTGTAACTTGCGTTGCCGGATATGCGGGCCTTGCGCCGTATGGCGCAAGCCGCGGAGGCGTTCGGCAGATGACCATGAGCCTTGCCGACGACTGGGGCAAACATGGCGTTACTGTCAATTGCCTGGCGCCAGGCTGGTTCCGCACCGAGCAAACCAAGGTTCTCTACGAAAATCAAGAGTGGGTTGATTACCTGGTCGATCGCATTCCTATGAAGCGCCCCGGGCAGCCGAACGATCTGGATGGGGCGGTAGTGTTCCTGGCTTCTGAAGCCAGCCGCTATATTACCGGGCAGACGTTGTTGGTGGACGGCGGAATCTCGACCGGGGCCACGCGAGCCACGGTACCTCCCAAGAACCAAGGGTGAGTAGACACCGGTGAGATTCTCACCTTGTTCAAGAAAAGCGAATGAGGATGAATTGACATGATAAGTCGCAGATCGAGTGTGACTGCTCTCTTTGTCCTTGTCTGTTTGGCAGGTTGCAACGTGCTGGCGCAAGAACAAGCGCCGCCACCTTTGTCTCAGGACCCCTCCTCATCGAAGGATACGTTGGCGCGCGAGTTCAAGGATCCGCCCAATGGCGCACGGCCCCGCGTCTGGTGGCACTGGATGAACGGCAACATTGCTCCTGAAGGAATCAAGCTGGACCTCGAGTGGATGCACTCGGTGGGTCTGGGCGGTGTAACGATCTTTGAGGGCGCGATTGCGACGCCGCAGGTGGTGCCGCAGCGGCTCATCTATATGACGCCGGAGTGGAAACGTGCTTTCAGCGATGCAGTGACGACCGCGAGAGACCTTGGAATGGAAGTGGTGATTGCGAGTTCGCCTGGTTGGAGCGAGACGGGCGGCCCCTGGGTTCCGGCCGCGCAGGGCATGAAGAAAATGGTATGGAGTGCGTCGCGCGTGGAGGGTGGGCAGCCTTTTACCGGTGTGCTGCCGCATCCACCGCAGGTGGACGGGACGTTTCAGAACTTCCAGGTGCCGGGCCGGCGCGGTCCTGACGGCAAGATTATTGTTCCACCGGAATTTTATGCAGACGCTGCCGCGATTGCGTACAAAATTCCCGAAGGAGACAAGACGCAGGTGGAGTTGAATCCGCAGGTGACTTCAAGTGGCGGAACTCCGAACATAGCCGCATTGTCCGATGGCGATGTGAATACGGTTGCGCTGGAGTTGCCTGGGGGAGCGACTGGAAGCGAGGCATGGGTTCAGTTCGATTACGGTCATCCGCAAGCGATTCAGGCTGTCACGCTTGCCTCGCTGGACGACATGATCAGCGTGTTCGATCACGAGAACAGCGATGTTGCGCCGCGCATTGAGGCGAGCGACGATGGCACGCAATTCCGCAAGATTGCGGATATTCCATTCAGCAGCGTGCCACAGCGCACCGTCGCATTCGATGCAGTGACGGCGCGGTATTTCCGGATCGTGTTTACAACCAACGCTTCACCCAGGGGCGTGGCCGATCACAGGATCATGGAGTTGGTATTGACCAGCGGCGCGCGCGTGAATGAATTCGAAAAGCGGGCGGGCTATGCGAATTCGCGCGACTTTTATGCCATCACCGATCCGAATGTTGCACCGGAATTCATCGTGCCACAGGAGGATGTGATCGACCTGAGTGGGAAGATGAAGGCTGATGGCACGCTGGACTGGACGCCGCCGGCGGGTAAATGGATGGTTCTGCGCATCGGCTATTCGCTTACTGGGCACGAGAATGGACCCGCGCCCGCGGAAGCGACCGGCCTTGAAGTGGACAAGCTCAATCGCGAGTACGTGAAGAACTACGTCGACGGTTATCTGAAGATGTATTCCGATACCGTGGGCGCGGACAAGATGGGAAAGGACGGAATCTCGTTCATGCTCACCGACAGCATCGAAGTGGGTCCGCAAAACTGGACCGACAATATGCTGGACGAATTTCAAAAGCGGCGCGGCTACGATGCGCGGCCCTGGCTACCTGCTTTGACCGGCGTCGTAATCAAAAGCACAGCCGATACGGATCGATTTCTCTGGGACTTCCGGCGCACCATCGGTCAACTCATTGCAGAGAATCATTACGGCGCGATATCAGATGATTTGCACGCGCATGGGATGGGTTACTACGGCGAGGCGCTTGAGTATCATCGTCCTTCGCTCGGCGATGACATGGAGATGCGAAGCAAGACAGACGTGCCCATGGGCGCGATGTGGACCTGGGCAGGCCGTCCGGGGCCGGATGTGGATTACATCTCAGATCTGCGCGGGGCTGCGTCGGTAGCGCACATCTACGGGCAGAACATTGTGGGCGCGGAGTCGATGACGTCGCGCGGGCCCGCATGGGGATGGTCGCCGAACTCGCTCAAAAAGGTTGCCGACCTGGAGTTTGCGCTAGGCGTAAACCGGTTCCAGATCCATGAATCGTCGCATCAGCCGTTGGCAGATATGGCTCCTGGAATGACGCTGGGGCCGTATGGCGTGTGGTTCAATCGCAATGACACATGGGCGGACGAAGCGGGACCGTGGATTTCATATCTCGCGCGATGTTCATACCTGTTGCAGCAGGGACACTTTTACGGAGATGTGGCCTACTTCTACGGTGAGGAAGGGCCGTTGACTGCGGTGTTTGGATGGAAGGCGCAGCAGGATGCACCGGATGGCTATGGATTCGACTTTGTCAACAGCGATGTGTTGTTGCATCAGCTGTCGTTCAAGGATGGAAGGCTCGTAACTCCCGGCGGCACGAGCTATCGAATTCTCTACCTCGGTGGACGAAGCCAGCGCATGACTCTGCCGGTCCTTCAGCAACTTGGCAACCTGGTGAAGCAGGGTGCGGTGATCGCAGGCAGCAAGCCGACGGATTCTCCAAGTCTCTCCGATGATGAAAAGGAGTTTCACGACCTCGCCGATCAACTCTGGGGAACTTCTGTGGCGGGAACCGGAATGCGTGCGCTACAGGGATGGGGAAAGCAGTTGTTGGATAAGGTGACCAATCAATCCGGCGCCTACCACAAGTTTGGAAAAGGAAGAGTCTACTCCGGCATGACAGCGAACGAGGTGCTTGCGGATCTGGGGACATCGCAGGACTTCGAATACACGAAGCCGGAGGCCGACACAACGCTGATGTTCCTGCATCGCAAGCTTGACGACGGCGAAATCTACTTTGTGGATAACCGCAACGAGCGCTCCGAGAGCGTGAACGCGACGTTCCGGGTGGAGGGCAAGACGCCGGAGCTATGGGATGCTGCGACGGGCGAATCGAAACCGGTTTCCTATCAGATCGCAGGGGGACGAACCACGATTCCGCTTCATCTGGATCCGCTCGAGACAGCCTTTGTTGTATTCCGCGCAACCGCGACTGCGACGTCGCTGCAAATACCGGAGCCGGCGGAAGCTCAGGTACCGGGATTGGAAGATAAGCTGAATCGGGACTGGAGCGTGAGCTTCCAGCCAGGTCGAGGCGCGCCGGAAATGGTGGCGTTCGATCGTCTGACTTCCTGGAGCGATAACTCGATTGAAGGCGTGAAGTATTTTTCCGGGACGGCTACTTATTCGAAGACCATACAGATTACGGAGAGCGCGCTCGCTCCGGGAGCACATTTCTGGCTCGATCTTGGCGATGTGAAAGATGTGGCCGAGGTGGCGGTGAACGGCAAGTATCTGGGAATTCTTTGGAAGACGCCGTTCAAAGTGGATCTCGCCGGAGTTCTAAAACCGGGTAGCAATCAGCTTGTGGTCCAGGTGACGAATCTCTGGGTGAACCGCCTGATAGGCGATCAACAGTTTTACGCGGTGAAGAAATACACATTCACTGACTTTGTGCCGTACAACGTTGACTCGCCGCTGCTGCCGTCGGGGCTGCTGGGGCCAGTGCGGATCACTTCTGTGGCAGGGCAGTAACGCCCGGAATATCTTCGAAGGGTCGTAGTTCGCGGGATCAGCGAGTCAACAAGTCAGCAGTTTGCGGGCGCCTAGTCAGGTAGAAAGTCATTGCACTGTAAGCGCAATCTGAGCGGCCGTTGCGGTCATAGTGCCGGACGTGCCGGTCACGGTGATGGTGTAGTTTCCGGCGGTGGTGCCGGGAGTGACGGCGTTATTGCAGCCCGTACCCGAGCTGCCGCCGCCACATGCGAAGACGCCACCGGCGAGAGCGGCGAAGAGCAACAGTATTCCGAGCATGGCCCGCCATTTGCGGCGGCGGGGCGCGATGCTGAAGAGCAGCAAACAGGCCAGGAGCGCGCCGCCTCGCGCATACAATGGGATCCCGCTCGGCATTTGATTGGCGGCCGTACACGACTGCTGGCTTGCTGTAGTGGAGATGGTGAGGGTGGCAGTGCCTGGGGTGGTGAATGTGATGCTGACCGGGCTGGTTGCGCCGAAGCTCAGGGTAGGAGGATACTGCGCGCCGGCCGGGCTGGCTGTAATGGCAGCAGTCAGTGCTACCGTTCCAACGAAGCCGTTGGCGGGAGTCACGGTAACGGTGGAATAGTTTCCGCTGGCCGCACCACTTGGTATGGAGAGGTTCGTCGCCGCGATTCCAAACCCCGCATTAGCCGGCATCGTCACAGCTATGGTGGCGGTCCCCGTTGCAGCAGTATAAGTGCTATCCCCGGTGTAACTGGCAGTGAGCGTGACCGTGCCTGGGGCCAGCGCGCCGGCCGGGACGGTAATGCTGACGGTATTGCCGGGAGGGTAAACGTAAAGCGGATCCGAAGTGAAGGATCCGTACTTGAACGTGACCGTACCACTTGCCGTAGGAGTACCCGATCCTCCGCTGACGTTGGCGAAGACTTGAAGGGGCTGCAGCGTGGTTATACTCGTCAGCGAAGGCGTGATCGTAACTGTAGGCGCGGCCTTCGCCACGGTGACCGCGATAGTTCCCGAGGCGCTGTTATAGCTGTACGCGCCGTTCGTGTCGGGCCAGTAGGTTGCGGTAATTGTGTCTGTGCCTCCGCTCAGCGACCCAACCGGAATAGCTGCCGTTGCGCGGCCGCCGGTGAGGGTGGCATCCACTGAGTAGCCGATGCCCGTTGCCAGCCTGACAAAGCCGCTGGGCGCCGGATTGCCCGCGCCTCCGCCTACTGTGATCGCCAATGAAAGCGGTTGTACCGTGGTTGGACTCGCGGTCAGGGATGTCACGGCCACCACAGGCGTGATCTTCACGGCCGCCGTGACTCCGAGAGTCCACGCCCCGGAAGCACTGGCATAAAGTGCCGCACTCTGGGCGTCGGGCGTATAGGTTGCAGTCAGCGTATCGGATCCCGAAGGCAGGGCTCCGGCCGGGATGGTGATGGATGCGGTTCCGCCGGTAAGGGCGGTAGCCGCCGAGGTGTAACTGCCGCTGGTGAGCACGACGGTGCCGGTTGGCGTGGGATTGCCGGTGAAACCATCAACTGTGACCTGGACTGCCACCGCCTGCGCCGTGGTTGGGGTCGACGGGCTCGGCCACGGAGTGACAGATGGCGTGATTCTGGCTCCCTCATTCTCGACATACGTTTGACTCGAAGCGAGCAGGAAGGTGGAGGAACCCGACGCATCCGGCGTATACGTCACAACCAAAACATCGTTGCCGGCGGCCAGCGATCCGGCTGGGATGGTGATGGATGCGGTTCCGCCGGCAAGGGCGGTAGCCGCCGAGGTGTAACTGCCGCTGGTCAAAGCCACAGACCCTGTCGGCATGGGATAGTACGGTACCATCACACCCGCAGGGGTGGAATAGTACTGCCCGGCATTCACAACCACGCCCACACTCATGGATTGCGAGTTGCTGATGATGGTCTGCGACGTCGTCAACGCAAGCGTCGGCGGAACCTTCGGCGGGACAATTATCGTGAACGGCCTTGTGGCGGAAACGCTTTGATAAATCTGCGCACTCGCTGCATCGGGTGTGTAGACTGCGCTTTCGGTGTAAGTCCCGACCGGAATTGTCCCCGCTGGCACAGTAACCAGTGCCTGGCCGTACGGCATTGCAATAGGGCTGGATGTGTAACTCCCGACGGTAAATGTTATAGTGCCTGTCGGTGCCGGGCTGTAACCGGATCCATTGATGTAAGCCACGAGATAAATCGGCTCCCAGGTATTCACCGTTTGCGAGTAAGACAAAGTGAGTGCCGGTTTCATCACTTTGCTAGTGGTGCCATACGCATACACAAACGTCCCTGCATTCAGCGATCCCAACCCCGTAACCTCGTCGTATCCCACGCCGACGGCAAAACCGGGCTGGCCGCCGCTCAATCCGCTTGGTCCGCCGATGCTGTTGTTGCACAAGCTCGGGGTGTTGAGGTCGCAGGTTGTGACGCCGCTGGTAGCCACGGTTACGTCGTGGAAGGCGGTCGGCGCACTCACAGCCATCTGGTAGAGTCCCGGATTCAGGTTGCCCTGCGCCCCGCCCAGATTCTGATCGAGGAGCGCGGTTATGCCGGCCATGTCGGGAGCGGCTGCGGAAGTTCCGTAGAAAGCCCCGAAGGTGTAGCCTCCGCCGGAGACGACACAACTGTATCCATTGGCGGCAAGGCAAGTGAAATAGGCATCGTGGCCTGAGGACGAGAACGAAATGTCCGGCGTATAGCGTCCAGCTCGTGCCGTGGGAACGCCGTTTCCGATTTGCCAACTGGGAGTTGGTATCACGGAACTGACGCCGCCGCCGGACGCTGATACCTTGCTGGCGGTGGACTCGTTCCATGCGCCCTCGGGAATATAGCTGAGAACGGATAAAAGGCCGGCGCCGTTGCCGGAAGTCCAGTACTGCGAGGGGTTACTGCCCTCGTTGAATTCCGTTCCACCAACGCAGGTGACGTAGCTGGAAGAACAGATGTAATTGGGACTGTTGGGCAGGGGATTGGCGGGCGGTGCTGAACCATGGGTGTCGCACCCGCAGGCACCGGCGTCGCCGGAGGAAACGAAAGAGGAGATTCCCTCGGCGGCGGCCTGCTGAAAGAGTGTGTCCCAGAAGGTAACTCCCGCAGTCCCGGCGCTCGATTCGCAGGCTCCGAAGCTGATGGTCATTACCTGTGCGGGCACAGGCGTGGTTTGGACCAGAAACTGCGCATCGACTTCGATTCCGCCGCTGGCGGCAGTGGCAACGACGAGCAGAAGAGATGCGCCGGGGGCGACAGTGCCCGCGCGCACCACGTCGAGCGTAGCCTCGCCCTGCTCGCTGGTGGAAGTGGTACCGCCTGGCGGGGCAGTGTAGGCCGGACCTGGGTCAACACCTCCGAACGCGGTGGGAACGATTTCGGTTGGATTGGGGAAGGTGGAACCGGTCAAAGCGCGGAGGTTACTGAAATCGGCGAAATTGGTGCGTGAGCGGTCCACAATACCGATCGTGATTCCGGCGCCTGTGAGGCTGGCGGGGAGATCGTAGATGGTGGCGAAATCGACCGGCGCGAGATAGTGGTTTCCACTATTGGCGGTTTCCAGAGGCGAGACGGACTGCATGCCCCCGGCCTGATAGAGGGGATGCTCGTCTATGGTGTAGAGGCCGTGAACAGCCTTGATTGCCGGGACCAGTGCCTGAGGAATCATGGGATCGGAGGAGATGGATATTTGCTGGGCGCCGTTCACATTGTAATAATGCAGCTCAGACTGAAGGGCGAGGCCGATATTGGCTGCGCTGCCGCCGAAACCGACGAAGATGCGGCTGGGCGAGACCCAGTTGACATGGAGGCCCTGAGACTGGAGCCAGCCGGTGATGGCGGCAATGTCCTGGTCGGAGAGGCCGAAGCGCTGCCCGACCTCGGTGGGGGTGAGCCAGTGATGGTAATTAGGCGAGGCGGGATTTTGCTGATCCGCGAGAAATTGCTGGAAGGCGGCTTCCTGCTGGGGCGAGCGGGACAAGACGAGGGTGAGTTGGTCGAGAGGCAGATCAGGGGGTACTGAACCAATATTGTTGGCGGGGCTGGCCCAGAAGGGATGGTGATTGGGCAATGCCTGCGCACTGGAGGTGTCGACCGGCTGGGTGATGCGGTTGTGGCCCTGGGCAGAGAGATCGGGCACGGCAAAGACGGCGGCCGCGAGCAGGACCGATGAAATGAGAAGGATGGTCCGATGGAAAGCGATGGCGGAACGTGATTTTAAGGAGGAGACGAAAAGACGCGTAGAACTGCAAATTGGCATCGTTCAGCTTTCTGCGTTTTAGATGTCCCGTTTTGGATTTTAGAGTATTCTCTGCTCTTTACCGGGCTAATTCAATAGCGGGAATGGGTTAGGGGAGGGTGCGGGGAGGAAAAAATGGCTTGCAAATCGCAAGAGGAATTGGGGAGAATCGCAGAACGGCGTTCCCCATGACCGGGCTGCCGAGCCTGAGACGCCGGACAAAAACAAGGAGGCAGGTAATGAGCAAGGTGCGAGTGTTGGTGGGCACGCGGAAGGGCGCGTTCATTCTGAATGCGGATGGCACGCGGAAGAATTGGGAAGTGAGCGGGCCTTTCTTTGCGGGCTGGGAGATCTATCACCTGAAGGGGTCGACAGTGGACCCGAACCGGTTGTATGCCTCGCAGTCGAGCAGTTGGTCAGGACAGGTGGTGCAGCGCTCAGATGACGGCGGGAAGACGTGGAACGCGGTGGGGAACAAGTTTGCGTACGCGGGCGTGCCGGGGACGCACCAGTGGTACGACGGGACGCCGCATCCGTGGGAGTTCAAGCGGGTGTGGCACCTTGAACCTTCGCTGACCGATGCGGATACGGTGTACGCGGGAGTGGAAGACGCGGCGCTTTTCAAATCGTCGGACGGCGGTGCGACGTGGGAGGAACTGAAGGGGTTGCGTGAGCATGGTTCCGGCCCGCGCTGGCAGCCTGGAGCGGGCGGAATGTGCTTGCATACGGTGATCCTGGATCCGAGCAATGCGGATCGGATGTACATCGCCATCTCCGCTGCTGGGGCGTTCAGAACCGATGATGCGGGCAAGACGTGGAAGCCGATTAACAAGGGGCTGGTGTCGAAGTACATACCTGATCCGACCGCGGAGGTGGGGCACTGCGTTCATCATGTTGCGATGCACACGTCGCGGCCGCAGGTGCTGTTTATGCAGAAGCACTGGGACGTGATGCGGAGCGACGATGCGGGCGAGAACTGGCATGAGGTGAGCGGGAATCTGCCAACGGATTTCGGGTTTGTGATTGACGTGCATGCGCATGAGCCGGAGACGGTGTTCGTGGTGCCGATCAAGAGCGACTCGGAGCATTATGTTCCGGACGGGAAGCTGCGCGTGTTCCGCAGCAAGACCGGCGGCAATGAGTGGGAGGCGCTTGAGAAGGGGCTGCCGCAGAAGGACTGCTACGTGAATGTGCTTCGCGATGCGATGGCGGTGGACTCGCTGGATGAGTGCGGAGTTTACTTCGGAACCACCGGTGGGCAGGTGTACGGGTCAGCGGATGCGGGCGATAGCTGGACGCCGATTGTG
>DASRLI010000552.1:0-6238 GCA_035648535.1 Occallatibacter sp.
CCTGACTTCATATCGCGCCCAGCAATCGCCGTCCGTTGAGACGGGCACATTGAACTGGAATTTCTCGTAGCCGCAGTAAGGCATGTCGCGGCGAAGATCGAAGTCGACGCCTGAAGCGCGCATCGCCGGCCCGGTGACTCCCAAACCAATCGCATCCGCGGCAGAAAGATAGCCAACTCCCTTGAGACGGTTCCTGAAGATCGGATTGCCGGTCAGAAGATTGGCGTACTCGTCGATCTTTTCAGGGAAAGTCTGTATGAAATCCTGTACGCGGTTGAGGAAATCCAGCGGCGGCTCCATGGCAAGGCCACCAATGCGGATGTAGCTGGTCATCATCCGCTGCCCGGACACGGCCTCGAAGAGGCGAAGAATATCCTCACGTTCGCGGAAGGTGTAGAGGAAGACGGTGAGCGCACCAATGTCCATCGCGTGCGTGCCCAACCAGATCAGGTGCGAATTGAGCCGGCTCAACTCCGCCAGCAGAACACGAAGCCATTGAGCTTTTGCAGGGATTTCCAAACCGAGCAGCTTTTCAACCGCCAGGGCATAGCACAGGTTATTCGACAGCGGGTCAAGATAGTTGATGCGGTCGGTAAGAGGAACGACCTGCTGATAGAACTTGGCCTCACAGGTCTTCTCGATGCCTGTGTGCAAATAGCCGATCTCCGGGTAGACCCGGACGATGATCTCCCCGTCGATTTCCAGCACCAGGCGCAATACGCCATGGGTCGCGGGGTGCTGCGGGCCCATATTGATGACCATGTGCTGGCCATTGGCGGCGTTTGCTGTTTCGAGGGTGGGCATACCTGCTAGATCGGCCATCAGCGATATCCCTCTACCGGGTAGTCCTTGCGCAAGGGGTGGCCTTTCCAATCATCCGGCAGCAGGATGCGGCGTAGGTTCGGATGGCCCTCAAAGCGGATGCCGAACAGGTCGAACACTTCACGCTCGTAGAAGTTGGCGGCCGGCCAGAGAGAGTTGATGGACTCGACAGAGGGATCAGCCTCGTCAAGCAACACGCGCAGGCGGATACGCTCTTTATAGGAGTGAGAGAGGAGGTGGTAGCTCAACTGGAACCGAGGCGATGCAGGGTACCAGTCTACCGCGGTCATGTCATCGAAGAAGTTGTAGCCGGCGGCCTGCAAGGCGCCTGCGGCGGCGCAAATATCCTCGGAAGCTAAGGTCAGAGTCAACTCGTTGAAGTCGAATCTTGCGTCGGTCAGCGCTTCGGGCTTCCAGGCAAGGATGGCCTTGAGTGCCGGGTGTTCCGGGAGTCCGCCAATGACCGCACCCTTATCCACCAATGTTGGTTTGAGAGCCTCGCTCATGTCAGAGATCCGCCTTGTCCTGGCTCCAGTTAAGGACACCTTTGCGCACGATGTAGTAGAGGCCCACCGCCACAAAGCCCAGGTAGACAAGCATCTCCCAGAATCCGAACAGGCGGGAACCGGTGATTTGAGGCAACTTGCGGTAGATGACCGCCCAGGGCATCATGAACACCGCTTCCACGTCGAACAGAATGAAGAGCACGGCCACAAGGTAAAAGCGCACGCTCAACCGTCCCCGGGCGTCTCCGACGGCCTTGATGCCGCATTCGTAAGCGTCCAACTTGACGACGGTATTACGGTGCCGGCCGATGAACCAGGAGGCCGTGACCATCCCGAGCCCAAGCAGAAACGCAGCAGAGATCTGCATCAACAGCGGGAGATACTGCCAGTAATAGGGGGTCATTGCCGCCCAGTCCGGAAAAAGTCCAGGTAAGATGGCACCCACTTCACGCGGACAATGCTCATCTCCGCTCAATTAGGGTGCTGGATTGAGCTTAGGTTTTCAGCCTCATCCCGTCAAGGCGGACCAGCCGAGTAAAAATTATCTTGATCACCGGCAGGGATTTGTGATTTCCTTGTCTCTCCGCAGATTGCCGGGCATCTCCCCGCGCTCCTCTCCCCTGGGGTAACGTAGTCAGGCATTTGTTGTAACTGGCGTGCGCGCCGTCACTGGATGTCCCGTTTTGATACGAGATACTTCATCGTATCTTTACGGGAAACGGTACGTTCGTCATCTGAAAAAAGTGCCAATCGGGCCGACAAACTAGGTGAGGATAAATACCAAGGCAACTTCCACGACGACCGGCTTCTCAATAGCAATGTCTGCGTCAACCGCTGAAACCATCCGCGCCGGCGCAAATCGGCGGCGGCGGATCGACCCGCAGGCCGGTCGTGCGCTGGAAATTCTTGGGCACGCTATCGAATACCTTGCCGACGAGTTTGTTCACGAGGGCGGTTCTTTTTCTGCGGACAACGGGCAACTACAGGCTGTGCAGTTGCTCATGGCGCTCAATCGCCAGGTTTACTTCGAGTGCCCTGAGGTGCCCCCCTTTCAGCAAGCGCCTCCTCTCGTTCCTGCATCTTCACGAGGCATGATCCTTCTTCATTGGACGGTTGGTTTAGAAGTGCAGTTGGCTTCGAACAACTCCTCGGGAACCACTTGCCGACGCGGTAGTCCCATCGGAAGAGCAATTTACATGGAATTAGGGTTTAAACGCGCCCTCTGAGAAAGCGCCTACTGTCCAAAGATCAGCATCGCAAACAGCAATAGCCAGGCCACGCCCATGGTGTGCCAGAACCACGCGGTTGCATCCACGGCGATCTGCCGCGATTCGACTCGCTTGAATCTGCCCAGGGCGCTGAGGCACAGCATCAGCGCCAGTATGCCGAGAGCCAGATGGGCGGCATGCAGGCCGGTAATGAGGTAGAAGAAGTAGCTTGCAGGCGTCGCAAAGCGATCGAATGCAAAGCCTTGTGCGGTCAACTGCTTCCATGCCAGGGCCTGACCGGCAAGAAAGAGCAGGCCCAAAGCCAGCGTTGCGGCCAACCACGGCTTGGCGCGCCTTAGCGCCGGCTGGCCCAGCCCGAGCCATTCCTCCAGTACATCGATTTCGCGAAAGATATGCTTTCGCGCAAATTCCATGGTCAGTCCGCTAAGCACGAGTACCGCGGTATTGAGGTAAAGGATGGGGGGCAGCTGCACCGGATGCCAATCGCCGACCTGACGCAGGGTGCGCGCGTCCATGTGCGTGCCCGCCTGACGCGCATAAAAGAGAGCGACCAATACGACGAAGAACATCATGTCGCCGGCAAGAGCGCAGAACACAAAGGCTCGGGTGCGATATAGAAGTTCGCGCGGGCCACGGCGCGGCGATTTCCAGTCGTCGTCGCCTCCACCGCCGCCACCACCGGTCGGCCGTCTGTCGACGGGCGGTTTGCCGCCAAATCCGGGCTCTTTCCGTTCAGTCTCCGCTGGGGACGGCGTAAAGATGGAAGGCATAGGAGGCCCCTGTGAGATTGAGGTTACTCTCACTTTGGATTGGACGCATCCAGAATCGAATTAGGATGTATCAATTTGCGAGACCCGCCGAAATAGAGCGAGGACGGAAACGTAAATTGGAACCCGACATATTGTTTTAATGGGGTTGCGCTTCGGTAACAATTTGAACGAAAAGCTGATGGACCCGCCGGTCGGTCGAAAGCTCAGGGTGAAAGGTCGCTGCCATAATGTTTCCTTGTCGCACCAGAGCCGGAGCACCGTCGCGCTCTGCCAGAGTCTGAACACCGGCGCCGGTGGCCACAATGCGCGGAGCGCGAATGAAGACCATCTCGAGCGGACCGCCAGGGAGCGCGGTCTCTGCGGTCAGAATGGTCGAATCAATCTGGCGGCCATAGGCATTGCGTTCGACCACGGCATCTAGAACGCCCAGGCTGCGCTGGGCCGGATTGCGGACCTCGCGCGCCAACAGGATGGCGCCTGCACAGGTGCCAAAAACTGGCTTATTGTTGCAGAACTCCAGCAAGGCCTCAAGAAAACTGTGCTTTTCAAGAAACTTCAGCATGGTGGTCGATTCGCCGCCGGGCAGGATCAACCCATCAAGCTTCTTGAGCTGGTCCGGCTTGCGAATCTCGCAGGGCTCTGCGCCCGTCTCAGAGAGAGCAGTGGCGTGGGCGGCGTAGTCGCCTTGAATAGCAAGTACGCCTATGCGAGGTTCCGAGCGTTGTGTCAATTTCTTTCCTCTGGGGAATATGCAAATGGATTGAAGACTTCCACGTTAAACGGTTTGAAGTCTTTTACATTTCGAGTGACAACGACGAGTCGGAGAACGCGGGCCGTGGCGGCGATCATTGCGTCTGCGCTCAAGTTGTCCGACTTGCCATGCATCAATCGTGCCCATTCGCGGAATATATTCCCGTCCGCAGGAAGAATTGTGTAGTAGCTCATCACTCCGTCTAGCCAGCTTTCAAGGTCCCTGGCTTTGGTCGGGTCTTGTTTTCGCGTGATCTCGATTCCGTCCTGTATCTCAGCTATCACGACACCTGGAACGGCAAGTTGATGAAGAGGAACCGATCGCCTCCACGCGACAACTGCACCATGCGGGCGGTTCTTTCGCAGTTCAGAAACCACATTATTGTCGAGAAGGAACGTCATGCCTACTCACCGTCGTCGAAAGTGAATGGGCGCAGCTTAAGCCGCCTGCGCGGGACGACGGGAAGGTCATGCGGCCCGTTTGGGTCGAGCAGCGGGTCTGGGATCGACTGCTTGGCCCGATCCTTCAGATGCTTCCATTCGTCAATCGGAACCAAAACCGCTGTTTCTACTCCGCGCCGGGTGACGACCTGCGGTCCGTCCCTGAGGGTGGCGTCGAGGAACTCGCTGAAACGAGCCTTTGCGTCATAGACTTGCCAGGTCATGTTCAACCTCACACAGATAGTCATATCACTAGTCATATGACTATGTCCAGCATCTGCCTGCGCCTGCGGAACAGCAGACGCGACACAAGAAAGGTGCTGATCGATCTGTACGTAGATACAGCAGGCATTTGAGGGCCGTTGCATGCCTCATCCTTGCGCTTTTTTCTGGCGCAAGGAAGAGGCATTACGAAGCTCATGCGAGCGAAGAGCGAGCGTCCGCCTGAACGGCAAGTTCACCAGCCGCGCGTTTGCAGCAGTTGCGACTCATCGAGGCCGGCGGCGGCAAGGCCCTTCATCGTGCCCGTGACCTGCTCGCTGACTTCGGCCAGGACTTTCGGATCGTTGTAATGTGTAGTGGCAATTACGATGGCCTTGGCGCGCGAGACCGCCTCTTCGCGCTCCTTGGGGTTGTTTTCAACGTCCAGCGGAGTGGCGCGCTCCTTCATGAAGATTCCGGAGCCGACAAAGATAGCCTCAGCGCCAAGCTGCATCATGAGCGCTGCGTCGGCGGGGGTAGCGATGCCGCCGGCGGAGAAGTTAGGCACCGGAAGCTTGCCGGTCTGAGCCACCATGCGGACCAGCTCGTAAGGGGCCTGGTGGTCCTTGGCGGCAGCGTAAAGCTCCTGCTGGCTGAGGACGGTGAGCGCGCGCATCTCGCGCGTGATCTGGCGCATGTGCCGGACGGCGAAGACCACATCGCCCGTTCCCGCTTCACCCTTGGTCCGAATCATGGCCGCGCCTTCAGCAATCCGCCGCAGTGCCTCGCCCAGATTGCGCGCGCCGCAAACGAATGGCGTCGTGAAGGCATGCTTGTCGATGTGATGGGCTTCGTCGGCGGGAGTAAGAACCTCGCTTTCGTCAATGAAGTCCACGCCAAGCTCCTGCAGAATCTGAGCCTCGGCGAAGTGGCCGATGCGAGCCTTGGCCATCACCGGAATGGAGACGGCCTGAATGATTTGCCGGATCAGGCTCGGCTTGGCCATGCGGGCCACGCCGCCTTCGGCGCGAATCATGGCCGGAACCCGCTCCAATGCCATGACTGACGTGGCGCCCGCCTCCTCGGCAATGCGCGCCTGCTCTACGTTCATCACGTCCATGATGACGCCGCCTTTGAGCATCTCGGCCAAGCCGACCTTCAGACGCAGGCTGGTCCCGGTAAAAGTTTTGTTTTCATTCTGTTCTGGCATGTCTTCGACCTCGATTCAAGACGGATTCAGAGCCGGCTGTGAGCTCATGAAACCGCATATTGCTGTCACCTTCAGTGTAGCAGCGATAAGGATGTGCGGTTTAGCTGGAGGCAACCAATGGAGATGATTAGAGAGTCTTCATTAGATTCCGCCAATCTCCATGTACAGCTGTTCCTCGCCAAAATTACGATCGGCTGTCGAATCAAGTACATAAACCGGGTATCCAATTCGGCTCTTTCACATGTAAAACTGGCCTTATGCTCCGCCCACTGAGACTCATTCTTGTTCTCTATTCTCGATTCTTTCACT
>DASRLI010000553.1:0-5371 GCA_035648535.1 Occallatibacter sp.
GAGATGACCCCGGGCATGACGTTGCTGGAAGCGATTTCCAGTGCTGGTGGACTTACGGATTTTGCCAATTCAAAGAAGATCTACATCCTGCGCAACGAACCAGGATCGCAGCAACGAATTCCTGTGCATTACAAGAAAGCGCTGAAGGGCGACAGATTGCTCAACCTGATTCTGAGACCCGGCGACACAATTGTGGTTCCGTAAGGTGGTACACAAATGAAGACGACTCTCAAAATTCTGGCATTCTTATTTACCGTTTGCGCCGCGGCCAATGCGCAGGTTGTGCCCGCAGCGACGGGCCCGGGCGGTCTCCCGCTCAGAAGCAGTCTGCAATATGCTCTGCGTTACTCGGAGACCTATCAGATGAACGGCGGCTTTTCCGACATGCAGACGGCCACCACTTCCGGATCGCTGGCTTATTCAAATAGCGACCAGCGCCTGCCGTTCATGATGAATTATGTCGGCGGCTACACGTGGACCATAACCGGGCCATCCTACGAAACCGGACAGTTTCACCGCCTGCTTCTATCGCAAGGCATTGCCTGGCGCAAATGGAAGATCATGGCCAGCGACGACGTAAGCTATCTTCCGCAGTCCCCGATCACGGGCTTCTCAGGAATTCCCGGCATAGGTGAACCGATAGGCGGCCCCAGCCCGGTCCCAGCGACCAGCCAGACGATCCTAGCGCAGAATACTCACGTTGTTGATAACGTTGCAATGGGGGAAGTCGAGCATGACCTAAGTTATGCAACTACCCTCAGCGCTAGCGGCAGTTCGGAATTGCTACGCTACCCTGACGCCAACGGCCTGAATACGGACAGTCTGAGCGCGATCGCAGAGCTTACCCGGCGCCTAGATGCACGAAACTCGCTGTTTGGCAGGTTCATGTTTTCTGGGTTCAGCTACCCCGATTTCAGTGTTACTATCCAGACCAATGCCGGGTATTTGGGCTACAAGCACCAATGGAGCCGGACCCTCACTACAGATGTCTCTGCAGGGCCCCAGTGGATCGAAGGTACAGAAAATGCGACCGTACCTAACTCCACAAATGTCTCAGTAAATGCGGCGATCAACTACCTGCAGCGGTTCACGTCAGCCAGTCTGAGCTACCGCCGCGGAGTCACTGGCGGTGCGGGGTACCTGCTTGGAGCAGAGGTCGATACAGTCAATGGGGACTTTTCGCGGGAATTCGGAAGAAACCTGACCATGGGACTGACAGCAGGGTACAACCGCACCTCTGGACTGAATAATAACGGGGTAACCATCGCCAAGTATGGGGGAGCACAGGCAACCTGGCGATTAGGCCGGAAAATGATTGTATTCGCAAACTATACGGGAACCGACCAAACGTCGAGTTCCACACTTCCCACCAACGCTCTCGGCCAACTGCTGCAAGTGATAAGTTTCGGTGTTGGGTATTCGCCGCGGCAAACAATCCAAAGGCAGTAAATCATCAAGGAGTCGTATGCTAGGGCATCGCGAACTAACAATGGAAGATTACGCCGACATTTTGAGGCGGCGGTTCTGGCTGATTCTGACGTCGACAATCCTACTTCTAGGAGTTGGCATCGGCGTCAGTCATGTCATTCCTCCGCAATACCAGTCGCAGACGCTGATACTCATCGAGCAGCAGAAGGTTCCGGAGGACTATGTGAAGCCGGTGGTCGAGGGAGATCTGAGCGAACGCCTGGCGTCGATGAAGGAGCAGATCCTGAGCCGCTCACGGATCGAGCCGATCATCAAGCGGTTCAATCTGTTTGCCCGCAACAGTGCCACCATGGACGACCGTGTCGCATTGACGCAGAAGGCCATTGGAGTGAAGCCGATCCCCTCCAGCCAGTCGTCGCGCGGGATGCCGGGTTTTTATATTACGTTCACCGCGCAGGATGCGCACACGGCGCAAGCGGTATGCGGCGAGATCGAATCACTCTTTGTCAGCGAGAATTTGAATGCGCGTCAGCAGTCCGCCGAAGGAACGACCGCGTTCCTGAAGCAGCAACTCGATGACTCAAAGAAGAACCTTGACGCGCAGGATGCCAAACTCGCGGTTTTCCAGCAGAAGTATTTCGGCAGGCTCCCGGAGCAGGGGCAGTCGAACACGAACACACTTCAGGCGCTGACCACCCAGCTTGATGCTGTGACGCAGTCGCTGAACCGCACGCAGCAGGACGTGACGTTCCTCCAGGCCATGGTGGCCCAGCAAACCCACGATCTGCAGAACGCGGAGCCCGCGGCAGCCAGTGCGGTAGTGGATGCACGCAAGACAGAACTGAATAGGCTAATCGCGCAGCGGCAGGCGCTGAACGCACTCTACACTCCTAACCATCCCGACGTGGTTGAGATTTCGTACAAGATTGCCGAACTGCAGGCGCAGATCGCGCGCGCTTCGGCTGAACCGGCGCCGGCTGTGGTAGCGCCAACCTTCAATCGTCCTGACCCGCCGCAGTTGCAGCAACTGAAGGCTCAGCTTCGCGCGGCGCAACAGGCGATGGCTGACGCCAAGCGGGAGCAGGCTGGGATTGAACAGCAGGTCCGCAACTACGAGTCGAGGATTGCGTCGAGTCCGCAGGTCGAGGAGGAGTACAAGCAGATCACTCGCGACCATGAAACGGCTTTGGAGTTCTACAACTCGCTGCTGAAGAAGATGAACGAATCGTCGATGGCAACCGCCCTGGAACAGCGCCAGCAGGGCGAGCAATTCCTCATGATGGATGCTCCAAACCTTCCCGATGCGCCGATCTTCCCGAACCGGCTCATGTTCGCGGCAGGAGGGGTTGCTGCCGGCCTGTTTCTGGGCATGCTTCTTGCGGGGCTGCTCGAGTATCTTAATACCACACTGCGCAGTGAGAGAGATGTCTGGGCCTTCACCAAGCTGCCGACCTTGGTAGTCATCTCTCACATCGACGGTCTTCCCCAGACTGAGATACCTCACAGCCGGTGGAAGCTTTTTTCACGAACGACTAAGCCCATAGAAAGTGCGCTGGGATAACCATGTACAGATACTTCTACGGCATTAACGACTTTCCTTTCGGAGCCTGTCCGGATCCGCGGTTTCTGTACAAGATGCCGCATGTGCAGGAAGCACTTGCCTGCCTGCAATACGGCATCGCCTCGCGCAAGGGTTTTGTCGTCATGACAGGTGAAGTGGGCACAGGCAAGACGACGCTGCTCAAGACCGTCCTCAGCTCCTTTACCGAGCGCCGCATTTCGACGGCTTTCGTCTTCAACCCGCGTCTCGACGTGCTCGACTTTTTTGATTTTGTGCTCGCGGACTTTGGCATTCCCGCCGGTCCACGGACGAGGCCAGGAATGCCTCAGACGAAGTCGGGCATGCTGATGCAGCTCAATCGCTGGCTTATCGACCGTTTCCGTAATGGGGAGTTGTGCGCCATCGTGGTGGATGAGGCGCAGAATCTTTCCTGGGAACTTCTTGAAGAGATTCGTTTGCTTACCAATCTCGAGACCTCATCGGAGAAGCTGGTGCAGATCATACTTTCAGGGCAGCCTGAACTCGAGGAAAAGCTCCGTGACCCCTCTGTTCGCCAGCTTCGCCAACGCATTTCGTTGTGGTGCAGAACGCGGCCGCTGACCAGCGAAGAGACGAAAGCATACATTGCAAAGAGACTTCGCATCGCCGGGGCCAGCCAACCAGTGCTTACGCCAGAAGCGGTGCTCCTTGTCCATCAATACTCGAAGGGAATTCCCCGCCTGATAAATCTAATCTGCGAACATGCCATGATCAGCGCGTACGTGGAGCAGATCAAGCCGATCCCGCCGCGTATTGTTGAGTCGGTCTGCCTGGAGCTCGATCTGGACCAGCAGCCATTTGTGATTTCACCAACGGCCTTGTCTGGGTTTCCGGAAAGTTCGTTTCCAACCGCCATGTCAAACAACCTGAGCCCAGCCGCTGATTCCGCTGATTCTCTAAAGGATATTGAGCTATGAGCCGCATACATGAAGCACTTCAAAGAGCATATCTCGAACGGGGAAAGTTGTCGGTTTCAGAGGACATCCATGTCGCCGAGCCTAGGATGGCCCCCGTCGTTCAAGAGCAGCCGGAGGCCAAGGCTGAGGTTGTGCTTGAGAACATGACAGAATACTCGTGGAAGCCATCCTTACCCTCCTTTCCTACGCTCGCAGACCGCGGCGCAGCCGTGGAGCAGTTTCGCAGTCTCCGTTCGCACATCTACCAGGCTCGTTATGAAGCTCCACTGAAGACAATCCTAATTTCGAGTGGTATGCCTTCAGAAGGCAAGAGCTTTGTTGCCGCGAATCTGGCCATGAGCCTGGCGCGCAACAGTATCCATAACATCCTGCTCATCGACGGCGATCTGCGCCGCCCCACGCTCCACGATCTGCTGGGCGCCCCCAATTCGCCGGGATTATCGGATTATTTGGAGGGGACGGCAGAATTGGCTGAAATCATGCAGCGTGACAGCAGTTCCGAAACTGCAAAAAACGAAGGTGTGGGCCGCATCTCCAACCTCACCTTTATCCCTTCCGGCAAGTGCAGTGATCACTCTGCTGAATTGGTGGCCAATCGCCGTATCGAAGAACTCGTCACGACTATATCGCCGAATTTTGATTGGATATTGATCGACGCACCGCCGGTCCTTGCGGTTTCGGACGCTGTGGACCTTGCCCGCGCCGCCGATGCGGTTCTGCTTATTGCCCGTGTAGCAACCACGCCTTACGAAGTCGCTCAGCGTACCAAGGCTGCTTTCAGCAACTCGCGCATCCTCGGCTTTGTGCTCAATGACGTCACGCATGCTCCACGCAGTGGATCGTACAGCTACAACTATAACTACTACGGTGAGCCTGAAGCCGGCAGCCATGCTATGCGGTCAAAGGACAACGGGAGATAGTAATGATCAGGCTTTTCAATGTCTACTATCCGACCCGAACGCTTGCGCTACTTCTTTGCGAAGCGCTCCTGGTAGGTGGCTCATTTCTTGCGGCCACCACGTATCTGATTGGGCCGGATACTTACATTGCGCTGATTTACGAGAACGGGATACTGAAGATCCTGGGTATCACTGTTCTCACGTTGCTTCTTTCATACTATTTCGATTTGTATGAGCCGCAACGCATCTCAGGACGCTGGGAGATCTACTTTCGACTATTGTTGGTTCTGAGCGTTCTATGTTTTGTGCTCGGAGGAGCTGTCTATCTCTTTCCTGGCATCTATATCGGTCCTCATGTTCTTACCATCGGCATTGCCATCCTTGCAATCATTCTTGTTGTCTGGCGACGGACCTATGAATGGATCATTGGCCTGTCGGCGTTCAGAGAACGCGTCTACGTGCTGGGCAACGGCGAGCGCGCACGCACCGTTATCGAGACACTCCGCATCCGGCGCGATGCCGGCATG
>DASRLI010000554.1:0-3371 GCA_035648535.1 Occallatibacter sp.
CCACTCTGGCCCCTTCGTCCGCCGTCCGTGCCGCTCTTCATGCTTCGCTCTGGTCTTCCACCAAGCCCTCATCGCGAGCAAAAAGAGTACCGCTGCCGCACACGCAAACAACGGCTGCAGCACCATCCGCCAGATGCCTCTTCCATCGAAAATCTCGACCTCCAGATACCGCTCCAGCTTCGCGGACTCAACTTGCTGCGGCTCGCTCTTGACCACTCCGCGCCAACCGTCGGCGGCTGCGCGGGACGAAAGTTTGACGGGCAATTCGTTACCGTTGCCGATGGTCGCTGAGACAACATCGGCCCCCAAAGCCACCTCCGGTTTCCGTCCCGGCGCCGTCTTTAGCAGCCATTCAACCTTGGTCGTCGCGTCGGGCTGACTCCCGCGTTCCGTGCTGTCGAGGTAGGTAATCAGGTAGTAGTTCTGGAGCGGCGGTGTCACCAACCAGAACCATGCCGCCACCGGCAAAACTGGAAGCCCAGTGAGCATCAAGATGGCGACTATCAGCCACGGAAAGCGTTTGGGAAATTGCGTCGGGCGGCTCATGGTTTGCTCCCGTTTTTCGGCTCCGGCCTCGCGGAGGCGGGCGATTCCTGGAGCAGCTTGCGGGCTATGAGCGCCGGAGCAAAAATAGGCCACAGAGCGTCGGCGGTTTCACGGATTTTGAGGACGGTTTCGGGGAGCAACTGCTTGCCTTCCGAAGCCGCCTGAGCTGTCGCATGGAAGAGATTTGCGAGCATGAACCGGGTGGCGCAAACCTCAGCAAGAACCACCTCAACGGGGTCTGCCAGTCGCTGCCGCGCCTCCGTCAGCGCCGTGTCGCGGAGCCATTCGGCAAGCGACTTGCCGCTCCGCTTGGCCGCCGCTTCGACCTCCTCCAACTCCTCGGTAGAGAGCCGGGTCGCTACAGTCTTGGCGCGGAGGATCGTCCTTGCTCCTGTAGTAGCGTGCGCCTGCGTATCGAAATCGTGGCCCGTGCGGGTGATGCTCATGGGAGCCCGCCTTTGGGCTAACCCTAGTCCCATCGCAACAGGGCGTCAAACAAGGCCGGTCACGCTCTACCGTGAACGCCTTTTGAATCAGCATGTTTACGCGGTTCGCGCGAAAACGACCTCCGCGTAAACATGCGTTTCCATTTGGAATCATGAATCAGCCAAGTGGCTGATTCGATACGCGCTTCCAAATGGAATCGCAGGGACCCCTGGGGATTCTTCACAGCAACCCTTTGGGGGTGATGTGTTACTCCTTCTACCGCTGCCTCGCAGCGTGCTCTTCGTTCTCGCCCCCCGCTGAGGCGGCTTGGTGCTGTCACGATTGCCCTGCGATCCCACGTGGCTGCCAAGCAAGCCCAGCATCCCTACACTGGTGGGCTGGATGATGCTTACATGACGCCGAGTATCCATCCCTCGATCTCGGCAGCTCTACGGTCTGCTACATCAAGAGGCGGATCGGCGAACGTGGATAGCGAGCCGTTGCTGTCGGTCTGTCTCATCCATGCAGCTACCGAGTAGGCGTCGTGCTGATGGCCGTCACGATTCTCGATGGGGAAACTCCGGCTCCAAAGCGCCGGGTAGACCTCGGCCACAACGGATTTCCCCGCTGGAAAATCCCACCCATCAAAGGGCCAGAAGTGAACGCGACCTGCGGCTTTCAAATCAATATACCGAAGCCACGGAATACCGCTATGGGTGGATTTTGCTACTGATCCCTGCACGTCAAAATGGAAGACTGATTGGCACCACGAGCACGGATTTCCGTCACACGTCTCCACCTCGGATTGCCGGATCGCGCGGGCGCATTGCCGCAGACTCCCTCACGCACGAAATCGACATAAGTATGGTCATCGTCTGTCGGCCAATAGTGTTGGAAGTCTTCCAGAAACGCTCTCCAATCGAGCGGAACACAATTCTCAGCAAAGTAGCGGAGGGGGAACGAAAAGCCGTGGTCGATGCCAACAAGCGTCGGCATATCTTCGGACAGAACCTCGGCCAACCACTCTGCGATTCCGCGGCGCGTCCAATACTTCTTCGTACCGGCTGGAGGCTGCACCTCGACCGGCTGCGTGTTTCTGTCCGCCATATAAACGCGCAAACCTTTGAGACTCGCAATGGGCGTCTCCGCACCGGAGTAGTCGATTCCGATATAGCGCTCGAATGCCCCTCGCACGATCAAATCAGCTCCCGGCTTTCAGGTAACTCCGCACTCTTCAAAGCTGCGTTCCTCTTCTCTATGTGGGCCGCTTTCGCCTCCGACTTGACCCTCATAACCGCCTGAATCTCGTCGAAGTGCCAGGGGCGAAAGTCATGACTGTCCACTCCAACATCCATCGACAGGGAGATTGGATCGTCTGGCAGATTGCCATGTGAGTGACCGTAGAGTTGCCAAGCTCCGCGTGAATGATTCGGCCAAACCTTCATCGCGTAATGGCAAAGAACGATCCCCTGCTTGCCAATAGAAATCTCGGATAGAGAGCCCCAGGACGAGAAGAGATGTTGAAGTTGTCGCGTCGTCTTGTCGTGATTGCCGTCGATGAAATGGATGGTCTGGCAAGCCAGCCGCTTGCGATATGCCGCCACGCTATCGTGCTTGCCGAGACAGAAATCTCCGAGGAAATACACTGTGTCATTTGGCTTCACAAGGGCATTCAGTCGATCCACAATCACCTCATCCATCTCCCGCGTATCGGCGAACGGGCGATTGCAATATCGGATGATGTTGAAGTGTCCAAGGTGAAAGTCGGACGTAAACCAAGTGTCAGCCATGATGACGATTATGCAGGAATGATCCCCGCATTGTTTGTGCGGACAGCCGAGTCGGCGTCAACCGCGAAAGCTATTCATTGCGCGTTCGCACCGCTGTCTTATCAGCGAGGCGACGGCTTCGGCAAAGGGATCGGCAGTCTCCAATCCGGGCAGCGTTTCAATGATCGTTTCGGCTAGTTTCGGCACACGTCGTTTCACCATCGGCTTCGCAAGGCCGGCCTCTTCCGCCAACTGCTCGAAGTTCTTCGGAGTCACCTTCTCCGACGAGTGCCAGTTGGTGATCGCAACGCATACATGCACGCCCTTGAACGGGCGGGTATCGGAGAACGTATCATCGCCTCCGCTGATTCCGTTCCTCGGCTTCTGCGTACGCGGCTCATGATGTCACTATCGTTCCATCGTTGAATGATATTGACGTCCTTGCGCCTCGCATCGCACCCCTATTGGGGTGCGACGGCAACCGGATGGACCGGTCGCACGAAGGTTGCGGTGAGGAGTGGGAGAGTGGCGATGTTGTCTGGCTGGGACTGCGCCTGGACGACTAGCTTGATGCGAGTTCCCTTCTGGAGGGGCTTGGCGAAGTGGCCCTGCTTGCCGAAGGCAACGACG
>DASRLI010000555.1:0-12201 GCA_035648535.1 Occallatibacter sp.
GGCTCGTTCATCAGCGGCGATAGCCTGGACCACTGCTTGTCCGTCAAATCACTCGGGTACATGCCCCTACGCTATCGGCAGCAAGTCTCTCCGCATATTCCTTCCATGGTTCCTTTCGCTAGTTTCTGGACACGTTCTTAGTGGTTGCACATTCTCTGCAACCAGTTCCAGCGTTTATCGTTCAATCGTAGCCTCGATGTATCCGTGCGGTTCATCGATGGGAACGAAGATATGGTTGGGATTGTCCTGGCCGAAGGGGCTCAGGTCTGCCAGCAGATGATGCAAGTTCGGCATGGTGAGGTGAATGCGCGCTATCTCCGGCGCCGCTTCCAGTGCAGCCTTGCCCATGTCAAACAAAGTATGCTGCACGCTCATGCTGTCATGCGCCGCAAATTCCTTCAGCAGCGCGGCAACAATGCGCGCACGCACCTGCGCAAAATCTTGTTCGGCCGATGCGTAGTCCCACTTCACAGTGGCCCGTGTGCCGAAGATGCGGTCCGTAGCAGGCTTCAGCGTGGTCAGCTTGTCCTTGATATATCCGGTGAACGCAGACTTCGTTGTCTTGAGAATCGTCAATCCATCCACTCCCGATGAGATCGACCATGTACGGCCCTGGTCACGAATCGCTCGCACCGTCTGCAGTTCGGGGCCGCCGAGTTTGAAAGTGGTTGCTTCCGGAGCACCGTCCACCACCATCCGTTCCCAGGCTCGCTCCTCAATCTCCACCTTGACCCCGGAGACCTGCGCGTTATTTGCGAGCAGATAGTCGCCCAACTCCATCGCAAATTCTTCGATAGTCGCCGCCTTGGAGCCGCGAGCCACATAATACACGGTGTTCTTCATGGTGTCGGTTGGCAGCACGTTGCTGTTGTCCGCTTCCGTGTAGCTGGATTCAAAATCTCCTTCCAGCAACACGCGCACACTCCATTCATTGAAGTCGTGCCGGTCACCGTGTCGCGTAATCCGCGATAGCCGTACGCGCGATTTTCCGTAGCGATTCCCACCCAGCTTAGCCATCTCTCAGCTTCCTCGATAAGTTGTGTAGCTGTTGTCGCTCAACAGTAGCGGCAAGTGATAATGCTCCTTGCCGCTGCAGATAACGGTGATTGAAATCTCCGGATAAATACTTTCGCGGCCGTTGCGCGCCAGGTAGGCCCGAGTCTCAAAGGTGAGCCTGTAGACGCCCTTCTTTGCTCCCGGTGCAAGATCGCGGCAACGTCCGTCCCCGTCCGTGACGCCGGAAGAAATTACGTTCCACAGAAAGCGTTCCCGCTTTTCGAGACGGACTGTGATGCCGGCGGCTGGCTTACCAAGAACTGCATCCAGCACGTGTGTCGTAATCGCGTTCATTCGGCCAGTCATTCAATTAGCCACTTTCCCAGACGAATCTGTGTGATCTGGCGTTGCTGTTCAGCCGCCTCGATTAACTCCGCCGCGCGGTCGCTCAACAGGCGGCAATTGAGGATCGTCAACATCTCTTCCGCGCTTTTTCCTGTGGCGCACACGATATAGGTAAAACCGTAGCGCTCTTCGTAGCGTGCATTTCCTTCGGCAAGCTCCGTCAACACTTTCTCCGCCGCGCTCGCGGCAGACGATTGCTCCTGGCTCGACCACGCAACCGACTTCGCCGCAGTGTGCGCGGTCCGCCGCGGCGGACGTTCGCCTATGCGCGGATGGCATGCGAAGGCCTCCATCCAGTCGGCCTCCTTCATCGTGCCCCACACGCGGTCTGCCGCTTCGCTCAGTTCGAGCACGCTGCCAATCGGGCGTAACGCAACCATGGCCGAAGCCCAGCGCCGCGCGCCGCAACACGCGATCATCGCATCGAATGCCGTAGCCTCGTCCGCTTTGTTCCAGGCCGCAAGAATCGCATTCATCGCGGTTCGCCCTCAGCAGAAAGCTCGAGCAAAAACTCTTCAATCAGATTCGCGGCGACCCGCCTCCTGTACTCAGCGGTAGACCGGATGTCGTCGATCGGCTGCACCTCGGCAAGCAATGCACGCCGCGCCGCCTGAATCGTCTCTCTCGTAACTGGCTGGCCGAGCAAAGCTGCCTCCGTTTTGTAGAGGCGCGCCGGAAACGGTGCAAGACTCGCCGCTGCCAGGCGAATCTCGCTTACGACACCATCTTGAAGAAGCGCCGTCGCAGCCATCGCGACCTTTGAAACAGCCATGGCGCGTCGCGTTCCCACTTTGCGCAGGTACTGTCGGTGGTGGGCGAATCTCCGTGGCAGACGTACCGCATAAAGCAGTTCGTCGGCGGCCATCACGTTGCGCTTATATCCCGTGTGGAATTCTGCGTACGGGATCCGCCGCCTGCCGCGCCGCGAAACCATCTCGATCTCCGCATCGTAGACCAGCAGCGCAGGCGAGGAGTCCGCGGCCGGCGAACCGTTCACGAGATTGCCGCCCAGAGTTGCGCGACTCTGGTTCGCAATGGATCCTATCCAGCTTGCCGATTTTGCAATCAGTGGCAGCTCCGACGCCAGGTCAGCGTGTGCGCGCAGATCAAGAAACGTAGTGCATGCGCCGATGATGATGCTGTACGCGCTGGTCTCGATAAAACGCAAATCGGGAATACCCCAAAGGTTTACGAGCTTACGCGCGCCCAGCCTGCCCGCTGCAAACGCCACCATCAACTCGGTGCCTCCCGCGATGGGCGTCCACTCACCTGGCGCAGATGCAAGCAGCTCAAGCACCCCAGTCAAACTGCCGGGCGCAATCAACTCGTGAGCGTCCGCATTACCGCGCATGATCAACCTTCTTCGGAGCTGACTGATCGGCCTGCGTGGCTGCGGCCAACACCGATTCAAAGATGCGCATGAACCCGGTGCAGCGGCAGAGATTTCCTGCAAGCCCTTCGCGAATCTCGGCCATGCTGGGGTGAGGGTTGCGCTCGATCAGTTGTGCGGCAGCCATCAACATTCCCGGCGTGCAGATGCCGCATTGCGCGCCACCGCAATCGAGAAACGCCTGCTGAATCGGATGAAGCTTGCCATTCGTTGCGAGGCCTTCAACTGTTTGAACATCGGCGCCCTCAGCTTGCAACACTGGCACCAGGCAACTGTTTACCAACTCGCCGTTCATGCGCACCGAGCAGGAGCCGCACTCTCCTTCGCCGCAACCTTCCTTGGTTCCGGTGAGATGAAGGTCTTCTCGCAGCACATCGAGCAGGCGCTTCATCGGCGGCGCTTGAACTTCGCAACTCTTGCCGTTGATGGTGAAATGAATTGTAGGCCAGGACGTACTCATAGGGTTGCCTGCTCCTCGACTTGCTGGTGAGCGGCGAGTCCCGCGAACAGGTCCTCAGGCAGCAGAGGGATCGCGTGGAAGCTGATGCCCGTGGCGTCCTTGATCGCGTTCACTATTGCGGGCGCGGGCCCGTCGTGAGGTAGTTCACCGATGCCTTTTGCGCCGTAACCGCCATACCGAAACGGAATCTCTTCGAAAAACACGTGGATCGGTGGGACATCTTCAGCGGTTGGAATAATGTAATTCGTCATTTGGTTGTTGGCCATGTGCCCGTTCTGCAGGATGACTTTTTCGTAGAGCGCATAGCCAATACCCTGCGCAATGCCTCCTTCGATTTGCCCTGTCGCCAACACCGGATTGAGAACTCGCCCCACCTCCTGCACCGCCCAGAACTCCTCCACTTCAGCAGAAAACGTAACCGTATCCACGGCCACTTGCGCCACGTGAATGGACCACGCATAAGAGGGATACGCTTCGCCGCGATATTTCTCATCGTCCCAGAAAATGCCTGGCGGTGCTTCGTAGCGGACGAGTGAAGCGACTTCACCCTTTGCTGCACGATAGCGCTCGCAAGCCGCAAAGAATTCTTCGCGCGTGAACTTTGCGCCGAGGCCAGCATGCTCGCGGAGCATTTCAACCAATTGCACCCCGGCGCGTTCAATCAGCCGGCCCACCACCATCACCGTGCGCGACGCAACAGTGGGGCCGCTGTTTGGGACCATGCCGGTATCCGCAGCCGCCATAATGATGTCTTCGTAATCGATGCCAATGGATTCGGCCGCGATCTGTGTGAGCACAGTATTCGTGCCCTGCCCGAATTCAGTATTCGACACCAGCACGCGCACTTTTCCTTCGGGCGTAACATCCATTCCTGCAAGCGAATTCAAAATGCGTTCACCGGAGCCGGTAAAACCGGAGCCGTGATAGAAGCAGGCAATGCCGAGGCCGCGTTTGACCGCACTGGATGGATTCTCACGCGCAAACCGTGCCCGCCTGGCGTGATAGTCGCTCTCCCGCAGAGCCCGTTCGAGCAACATATCCATGATCACCGGCTCGCGCATAACCTGCTCTGTTGCGGTTGTGTCTCCGTCGTGTAGAAAATTTCTGCGCCGAAATTCCACCGGATCGATGCCCAGTGCAGCGGCGACCTCATCCATGTGCCGCTCGAGCGCGAAGATGGCCTGTGGCGCTCCGAATCCGCGAAACGCCCCGTAGGGAACTGTATTGGTTGCCCATGATTTCGCGCGTACCCGCACGTTGGGGCACGAATAAGGACCCGGTGCATGCAGAGTTGCGCGCGACAGCACAGTGGAGGAGAGCGTCGCGTAAGCCCCGCCGTCCGTCGCAAGTTCTATATCCATCGCCAGCAGTTTTCCGTCTTTGTCGAGCGCGGTGCAATGCCGCGTGCGCGACGGATGGCGCTTTGTAGTTGCGGCCAGATCCTCCATGCGGTCGTAAACCATCTTGACCGGATGCCCGCTCTTCATGGCCAGCAAAGCCGCATGAGACGCGAGCGTCGAAGGATAGTCCTCCTTGCCGCCAAACGCGCCGCCGGTCTCCGTCTGCACCACCCGCACTTTATCATCGGGCAAATCGAAAATCTTGATCAGCGTCTTGTGCACGTAGTAGGGGCATTGCAGGGATCCCCACACCGATACGCCGTTTTCCGCGCTCCACTCCGCGATGATTCCGTTGTTCTCGATGTAAAGATGTTCCTGCGCACCGGTGCGATACTCGCCTTCAACAATGTGCGCAGCGCTCTCCCACACGGAGTCGACGTCGCCCTTTTCCAGCAGGAAGCTCTTGAGCAGGTTGTCGGAACCCCACACGACCTGATCCTGCCGTTCGCTCTCTTCAATTGTGAAAATCGGCGGCAGTAGATCGTACTCAATGCGCACAGCGTCCACTGCCTCGCGCAGCTTATGTTTGTCGGTGTGTGCCAGCAGCAGTATCGCCTCATCGCAGTGGTTTACCTGGCCGTCAGCGAGGCAGGGCTGGTCGGCCACAATCAGCTGGATATGATTGTCGCCGGGAATGTCGGCGGCGGTGACGACGGTAAATTCACTCCAGTCGATGCGGCGGTCAAACTCGATGGAGCGAATAAGCCCGCGCGGAATCGTGCTGCGGACCGTAGCCCCATACAACATGCCTTCGCGTACGATGTCGTCCACATAACGCGCGCGGCCCAGCAATTTGTCCGCCCCTTCCTTGCGGGAGACGGAAGCGCCAACGATGCGGGTTTTCGCGGTCGTGCTCATGAATGGAAAAGCCGTGATGCGTCACGGGTTGAGGCATAGCATACAACGTCGCGGCCAAGTTTCAAAGCGGGTATATTATTCAGCCAGCTTGACTAGCGTCCGCGCCAGCACGTTTACGCCGCTGCCGATCCACTCCGGCGAGGCGTATTCGTCAGGCCGGTGGCTCACCCCACCGCGGCAAGGGATGAAAAGCATGGCCACCGGCGCGATGCGGGCCATGAAGAGCGAGTCATGATAAGCGCGGCTCACCATTTTCTTGTACGTCTTGCCTGCCTCGCCGGCAGCGGCCTCCATGGTCGAAACAATCTCCGCGTCGCAAGTGGCTGGCGGGTCGGCGTTCACTAACTCCGTAGTGATGGTCACGCCCCGGCTGGCAGCAACATCGGAGCACGCGCGGCGCAGTGTGTCGAGTACGCTGTCACGTCGCGCACCATCGATGTCGCGAACGTCCGTCTCCAGGCGAACGCGCGAGGGGATGCTGTTAACCGCGCTGGGAAATACATCGCAAACGCCAACCGTGCCCACGGTGTCGATTACGCCCGTAGCTTTCGCTGCCGCTTCCAGTGCCAGAATCAGCTCCGCCGCAGCCGCCAGCGCATCCTTTCGCCCAGGCATCAATCTGGCGCCGGCATGTCCGCCCTCGCCTTCGATGAGAATGCGCAGGCTTGCCGGCGCCGCAATATGTGTGACCAGGCCAAGATCGATCCCTTCCTCTTCGAGCAGCGGACCCTGTTCAATATGCAGCTCGACGAACCGATGAAAGCGCCCCTTCGGTAGCATCACGGACTCAAGTGGGCCTGTAAACCCTGCCTGTGCGCGCAACTCCTCCAGTCCGCGTCCCTCTTTATCGCGCAGGGCGAGCGCCTGCTTCGGAGTAATAACGTTGGCCATCATGCGGCTGCCCAGGCAACCGATACCGAACCGAGTCGGCTCTTCAGAAGTGAAGATCACAAGCTCAATCGATCGGCGCGGCTTGAATCCAAGTTTCTGCAAAACGCGAATTGCTTCGAGCCCGCCCAACACGCCAACGCATCCGTCGTACAACCCCGCGTTGGGAATCGCGTCGATGTGCGAGCCGGTGCCCACCGGGGCAAGCTCAGGATCGCTTCCCTGCCAGCGGGCAAAGGTGTTGCCAATCGCGTCTTCCTGAATCGTCAGTCCAGCGCTTGCGCACAAACTCTTCACATATCCGCGCGCACGCAAATCAGCGTCGCTGAAAACCACGCGCGTCACCACCGGAGGTTCGGCCTCCGAGATTTGCCCCAGAGACAACAGCTCCAGAATAAGTCCGTCTATCTTCAGTTGCGGTCGAGTACTCATCGATCACGCTCCCAGTGGATGTCTGCGCCAGTCTTTGTAGATCAGGTACTTTGCCGGCCGCTTGCCCAGCGCGCCAAACCATTGCGGACAATAGGGCCCCATCCAGATAAAATCTCCGGCCTCGACCGGATACCAAGCGTCGCCGAGCCTGTAGATGCCGCCGCCTTCGAGCATCAGCAGGCCGTGTTCCATAACGTGAATCTCCACCATGCTGAGCGCCGCGCCGGGATCGTAGGTCATTGTATTCACGGCGAAGTCGTAAGGTAGCCCGTCAGGCATCAGGGAGCGAACGCGCAATGATTCATCGCCCATCAGCGCCACGGGTGCGACGTTGCCTTCGTTGCCCACGACTATCTCCGGAGCCGCTGCGCCCGGTTGCGTCTCATAGGCCTTCTCGATGACTGCAGCGCGCGAAGCAGCCAGCGCACTCACCGTGTGCGGCGTGCCCTGGGGCAAAAAAGCAAAGCCACCGGAAGAGAGAACGTGGGTTTTGCCACCGGCCTTCAACTCCAGCTCGCCCTCGATGACATACAGAAAGCGCTGTGCCGGCGCGGGTCCAAGCGCCCCCCTCGCCGCGAACTCCGCGGTCATCTGAGTAAAGCGCGCGCCCAGTTGCGGCCCGGCATGGACTACGAACTCCACGCCTTCAGCACCGGGAAGTGGCGTGCGGATGAATGTGTCCGGGGTCTGAAGCAGGTGATCGTGCTTCAGGCTGCTTCGTGTCAATCCGAGGTGGTGCATTCGTGACCTCGCAGGGAATTGCGTTGTTCGATTCTAACGAATTACCGTGGCCAACCGCTCAAGAAATTTGCTGCCCACACGCAGCGCGGCCTCTATGTCTTCCTCAAGCACGGCTTCGGCGGGATGGTGGCTGAGACCGCCCGGGCTGCGCAGAAAGAGCATCGCGGTGGGAACGCGGGCGGCCATCACCATGGCGTCATGGCCGGCCCCACTGGGCAGGTGCTTCACCGGCATTCCGGCCGCTTCAATTGCATCGGCGAGAAACGATGTCAACCGTTCGTCCATTGGTACGGCCGGCTGATCCAACTGGCCTGTACACTGCAAGGCCAGCCCGCGGCGTTCTGCAATGGCATTTGCGCTGTCAATCAGTTTTTTCACAGCGGATGTGCGGCTGCCATCGTGCGCATGTCGCAAATCAAGACTCACTACCACCGCTCCCGGAACCACGTTCGCCGCATTAGGTTCGACTGCCACCTTGCCTACCGTGGCGACCAGGCCATCGGAGCTCAGCGCAAGCGCCTCTACCTGAGTGATCCATTCGGCGGCTGCGGCAAGCGCATCGTGGCGCAATCGCATCGGCGTTGTGCCGGCATGGTTGGCGTGGCCAATGAATTCAACTGTCAGCCGCGTCTGGCCCACAATTCCAGTGACCACAGCGACGCTTAGCCCTTCGGCCTCCAGCACCGGCCCTTGCTCGATGTGAATCTCAACAAAGCCAAGTGCGCTCCCATCCAACGCGGCCTCGCCAACCTCGTTTGGGTCGAGCCCAAATCCGCGAATCGCCGCTTCCATTGTGATGCCCTCTGAATCTTTGCGGTCGAGCAGAGCCTTGTCGAAGCGCCCCGCGACCGCGCGGCTCCCGATGAAAGGAACTCCGAACCGCACACCCTCTTCATCAGAGAAGGCAATTACCTCAATGGCCAGCGGCAACTTCAGCTCTCTTGCAATCTGAACCCATTCGAGCGCCATCACCACGCCCAAAACGCCGTCGTATGCGCCTGCATTTGGAACGGTATCGGTGTGCGAACCCATCAAGAGCCGCTGGCTGCCCGCCCCGGAAGGTTGCCACAGCCCCCGCAAATTGCCCACTGCATCCACCCGCACGGTCATGCCCATCGCCTCCATGCGTTCTCGCAGCAGCGCGTAAACATCATGCACTGGAGGCGTTAGAAATCTGCGTGTAATGCGCCCCGGCTCTTCGCTCATCGCGGCAATCCGGCTGCACTCTGCAATTACACGCTGGGCTCTATCTCTCATGAGCGCACCAGCTCTCTGCCGCGGACCACGCCAACGAATCGACCTGCGTCGTAAACCTGCTCTCCCCGCAGCCACGTTTCCAGCACCCGCCCCTGCAAATCCGCGCCCAGGTAGGGTGAGAGCTTGTGGCGAAAATGCAGGTGTTCCCCGGTCACAGTCAATTTTGTGTCTGGATTGAAGACCACAAAATCCGCGTCCGCGCCGGCGGCCAGCGTGCCCTTTCGTCCCGTCAAGCCGGCGAGCCCCGCCGGTGCAGCTGCCATCCACTGGCCAAGCTTTTCGATTCCAATTTCACGTCGGGCTATTGCCGTCCATAGCACCGGGAGTGCCAGGCCCAGGCTGGCGATTCCGCCCCAGGCGAGATCCCAGCGGCCTTCTTCACGCCCCTTCATTGCCGGCGGGCACGGTGAGTGGTCAGTCGTCACCATGTCGATCAAGCCTTCGTTGAGCGCAGCCCATAACGCTTCACGATTCTCAGCATTCCGGATCGGTGGCGCGCATTTAAACTCCGTCGCTCCATCCGGAATTTCCTCGGCGGCGAACCACAGGTACTGCACACATGTCTCCACCGTAATGGGCAAGCCGCGCTTGCGCGCCTCGGCGAGCAGGGGCAGAGCCTTCGCGCTGGCCAGATGCACTATGTGGATAGGCGTGTCGAACTCTTCGGCCAGGCGGATCAGCATCGCGATCGCATCCACCTCAGCCTCATCCGGCCGCGAAGCCAAATAGGTCGAGTATTTGCGCCAATCCGCATTCGTTGCGTTCAGCTTTTGCGTAGCCGCGTTCACCGGCCCGGCCAACTCGGCATGGACCAGCAGAGGCAACCCGCTGCCGCGCAGACGATCGAGCGCCAGTCGCAGGTCCGCTTCATCTACCCACGCAAAACCGTCAATTCCGGAGTGAATGAGGAAGCATTTGAATCCCGGCACTCCCGCGTCGACCAGCGACAACAGCGCGTCGGTGTTGCCGCGCACCACGCCGCCCCAGGTGGCCCAGTCGACCCACGCTTGTCCCTGGGCGGCATTACGCTTGGCCTTCAGTGCATGTAGATCGATGGTCTCGGGCGCGCAATTGAGCGGCATATCCACCAGCGTCGTTACGCCGCCCGCAGCCGCGGCTTGCGTCGCCGTCCGAAAGCCCTCCCACTCTGTCCGGCCCGGCTCGTTGATGTGCACGTGCGAGTCCACCAGGCCAGGCAAAATCACAGAATCGCCAAAGTCGCGCAGCTTGCTGTCCCGAGGCGCTTCGCCCCAGTCCGCAACCGCGGCGATGCGTCCATGCTCCACCAGCAGGGTTGCCGGTCTGAGACCGTTCGGGGTCAGTACACGGGTCGAGCGGAATGCCTGAGCCATACTGTGTTTACTTTCGCCTGTTGGGGAGGACTAAGGCAAGCTCATTGGTGGGACAATAACTCCACACTGTCCAACCGCGAGCCCGTTTGAAATATATAGCCCAGTAAACTAATGTCAAGTAGGCGTGGTCTCTTCCCGAATGGAGTCAATTATGTTGCTTGGGCAATCAATTCTTAATGGCGAACCCCGTGAGGGAACTGGAGCGGCCTTCCAGGCTTTCGACCCGACTGCTGGAACTCGTCTCGATCCCGTCTATCATTCCGTCTCCATAGACGATGTCGACACCGCGGCCCGTCTGGCCGATGACGCCTTCGCAACCTACAGCAAGCTCCCTGGCGCGGACAAAGCCAGCTTTCTGCGCCACATCGCCGCGGGCATCGAGTCCATCGCCGCGGATCTGGTGGAGCGCGCGCACCATGAAACAGCCTTGCCCAAACCGCGGCTCCAGGGCGAGGTCGGCCGAACCGTCAACCAGCTCCGCCTCTTTGCGCAGGTAGTCGAAGAGGGCTCGTGGGCCATGGCGCGCATCGATCCCGCGCAGCCAGACCGCAAGCCGCTCCCGCGCTCCGATATCCGCTCCGTTCTTCGGCCCATCGGCCCCGTTGCGGTCTTCGGCTCCAGCAATTTCCCGCTCGCCTTTTCCGTCGCCGGAGGAGACACAGCCTCGGCCTTCGCTGCCGGCAATCCCGTCATAGTCAAGGCCCATTCCGCGCATCCCGGCACCAGCGAAATGGTCGGCCAGGTTATCAGCAACAGCGTGAAAGAGTGCGGCCTGCCTCCAGGCACCTTCGCGTTGATCTTCGGTTCAGGCGCACTCGTTGGCTCGGCATTGGTCGAGCATCCCAGCATCAAGGCCGTCGGCTTCACCGGATCGTTGCATGCCGGCCGAGCTTTGATGCAACTGGCCGCGGCGCGCCCTGAGCCCATCCCCTGCTATATGGAGATGAGCAGCACCAATCCATTCATCGTGCTGCCTGAAGCGCTGCGCACGCGCGCGCCGCAAATTGCCGAAGGACTATTCGGATCATTCACCTTGGGCGTCGGTCAATTTTGCACCAAGCCCGGCCTGGTCTTCTTGCCTCACGATGAAAACGCCGACGCGCTGATCGCGGGCCTCAGGGCACGCGTGGAGCAGGCATCAGCCTCTCCCATGCTCACCGAAGGCATCTATAAGAGCTACAAATCCCTGGTGGCGGAGCGCCAGCAACTTGGCGGAGTCGAAGTGCTCGCCCTGTCTTCGCCAGAGCCCGCCGGTTCCGTCAAAGCACCCCCGGCGCTATTTCAAATCAGCGGAAGCGAGCTGCTCCGCGAGCCGGAGCTCGCAAAGGAAATCTTTGGCCCCAGCGCGCTAGTCATCCGCTATGCCAACCACCAGGAGTTGCTTACGCTCGCCTCTTCGTTAGAAGGGCAGCTCACAGCCACACTGCACGGAACCGACGCCGACATTGCCGCCTCCGCAGATCTCATCGCCATTCTCGAACGCAAGGCCGGCAGGCTCATCGTCAACGGCTATCCCACCGGCGTTGAAGTCTGTCACGCCATGGTGCACGGCGGCCCCTATCCAGCCACCAGCGACAGCCACACAACGTCTGTCGGCACGCAGGCCATCTACCGTTTTGCGCGCCCCGTCTGCTACCAGGATTTCCCCCAGGCCGCATTGCCCGACGAATTGAAGAACGCAAATCCCCTCGGCATCCTGCGCCTCGTCAACGGCGAATTCACACGCGATGCGATCTAGAGCAGCGACCGGGCCTATCCAAGGTCTCAAAGGCGAGATCTTTAACACCCGGCAGTAACTCTGCAAGACGCGACGAAATAGTAGTCATTATGGTGTGACCGGCTCGATGCGCTAGTCGTGGGTTAGGCTGAGTTTGTTTGACGAACTTAGTCCAGAGCCACAAGCGGAGGGAACCGGTCATGAGAGAGAAGTTACGATTTTTGGGTTTGGATGTCCACGCCGAAACGATAGCGGTGGCAGTAGCCGAAGCGGATGGCGAGGTCCGCAGCCTGGGAACGATCGCC
>DASRLI010000556.1:0-4184 GCA_035648535.1 Occallatibacter sp.
CCCCTTCCCGCACCGCGGCCTTGAATGCCGGCAGATAAATCTCGTGCAGCGTGCGCGAATCGATTTGTTCATCGATGAGGCGGCGATTGAACTCCTCATTGTTGGCGGCGAAATGCTTGACGGCAGGAATGACGCCCTCGCCCTGCACACCCTTCACATAGGCCACACCCAGCCGCGACGAAAGATACGGGTCCTCGCCGTAACCCTCGAAGTTGCGTCCCCAAAGCGGCTGGCGGTTGATATTCACGGTGGGGCCCAGGATCATGTCGCGACCCAGCGCCTTCACCTCCTGCGCGATCGCCTGGCCCTCGCGCTGCACCAGTTGCGTGTCCCATGTGGCCGCCATGGCCACGCCCGCGGGAAAGCTGGTGGTCTGCACCTTCAGCTTTGACCCCGGCAAGTTGGTAATCGCCGAACTGCCGGCCCACGACCGCACACCCATTGGCCCGTCCGCCATTTTGATGGCCGGAATCCCGAGCCTCTCTATGGGGGCCGACTCCATCCAGCCGGAACCGGAGAGCATAGTGGCTTTTTCTTCAAGCGTCATGCGGCTCAGCAGGTCGGCCACTCGCTCGTTGGGCGGCAGTTTCGCATCCATATAGGGTGCGTTCTCCGGCGGGGCTTGCGGGTCGGCTTGAGCGTTAAGAACGGAGGTAAGAGTGCAAGAGGCGAACAGGGCAGAAAGAGACAGGATGAATGCGCGACGCATTTGCGGTTCTCCGGGAACAGTTTTAGTCCACTTCAGTATTCGCAGGCAATGGTAGCGGATTGTACGACAGCTGGACAACTGCGGGTGGGCAACTTCAGTCACCATTCAGTTTAAGCGTCGATGAATTTGCGTCCGGTTTGTCTGCCGGTGCCAATAAGAGCCAACCTGCCGCACCGGCAATGAGAACAAGGCCCAGCCAGGTGCGCGGCTCAATGGATGGCCGGTCGATTGCGATGCCTATGAGAATGGCGATCAGCGGCGCAAGCACAAAACGAGTTGTCATGCGTGCCGCGGTCATCCGCCGCATGAGCCAGAACAGCAGGCACAGGCTTGGCAAAGTTACACTGGCCGACCAGGCGACGTCGGACGCGATCAAGCGCCAAGTGAGGCCTTCGGTCGCGGCACTCACCGAGACCAATCCTATTGCCGCGGTAGCGCCGGCTATGGCGGCCATTGGCACAAGCTCGAAGCCTGGTGATTCGCTTGCTGCCCGCACGGCCTTGCAATTGGCTGCGGCCACGCAAGCTGCTGCCACAATTACCGCGGCAAACGCGGCTCCCGCTTGAATCGAAATTGGGAGATTGATGGGGAACACACACAGCGTTCCTAGAACAGATGCGAGAGCAGCCATCAGGTCAGTTCTGCTTTGCGATCCGGTTCCACCACCAATATACGGTTCAAAGACGACGGCAAAGACTGGCGTCAGCGAGAAGAGAGCAACCCGCGTGAACGCGGAAACCCACTGGTGCGAAATGTAGACAAGCACGGCGGGCGCTACAAACAGCCCGAGGCCGATGACAACCGTGGCCCACAATTGCCGGCCTCGCGGCCACTTTGCGCCGCGCACTACGGTAACCGATGTCGCCACGATGGCCAACAGCGCAAACGGGAGTGATTCCCTCTCCATTGGCGGCATGGAGTTGGCGGACGAATCGGGGAACAGATCGGACCGCATTGCTCCCAAAGCCAACAGGAAACAGAGCAGAACCAGCGCCGCCAATGCGGCCCTGCCACCGCTAGTCCGTTTTGGACCATTCGCAGTCACGCATTCGATGAGAACACATCGGCGGCAATCCGCGCGACGCCCTCCTGCTGTCGGTAGTTTCACATCACGTCGATGACAAGCAGCGTAATGTCGTCCTGCTGCGCTACTGAGGCAGGCTGCCATTGGCGAAGTTCATCGAGCAGATGGGACGACAATTCGGCGGGAGTATCGCGTCGATGCTTCAGAACCGCCCGTTCCAGTTCCCCATCCCCAAATGCTTCTCCGTTCGAGTTCTCCGGTTCCACCATGCCGTCTGTATAAAGCAGGAACCGGTCGCCCGCATGGAGCGCGATCTCACTGACCGGATATTCCGCGTCCGGAAGCACTCCAAAGAGCAGGCCGTTGCTCGCGATTGGTTCGAGAGCTTCGGCTCGCCATCGCAGAAGTGGTGGGTGGCCGGCGGCGGAATACCACGCTTTATGCAACTCAGTGTCGATCCACAAATAGGCGGCTGAGATCAGCTGCCCGCGCAGCTGCCCGGTCAGGACGCGATTCAACCCGCGCAAGACTTCCTCTGGCCGATCAGAACACGACGCGACTGTCTGCATTGAAACTTTCAACATGGTCGAGATCAGCGCGGCTGGAACGCCGTGACCTGAGACATCCGCAACCAGGAACCCAATACGTTGACGGTCGACCTGCACAAACTCATAAAAATCGCCGCCAACCGCGGTCATGGGAAGGTAAGAGGCGGCAATGCTGAGTGTGTCCGCTTCAGGAGTGGCGGCGGGGAGAATCGAGGCTTGGATTTGGCGCGCCACCTCCAGCTCGCTCTCAATTGCCAGCAGCCGGCGCTCGTTGGCAAAAACTTTTTCTGCGGCTACGTAAGCAAACGAAAATAGGAAGAAGGCAAATACAGCCTCGTCGAGCAAGGGCAACTCGACATAGGGCAAGCGCAGCCCGCCCCACACGTTTCTGAACAACGCATCCCCCATGAAAACCAGCGTGGCAGCGGTGACAATGCGATTCGGGAACGCCAGGTACTTGCTCGATAGACTTGGCAACAAGACAACGGCTGTGAGTGCGACCAATGCGAAGACGGCAAGGAGATTGTTTTCGGGCTGAAGACTGTTGCCGGAACCTGTTGCAATGAATTTGCCAATTCCTGCGAATGCAATTGCCAGCCCCGCAATTGCGAGCCCACGCGTCAACAATCTCATTTTCCCCAGAGTCAAATCGGACCAGACAAGCAGACCCACCACCACCAGGAGGAAGCTGATGGCATTGATGGTGAACGGTGCGATTAACTGCAGCCGGTGCGGAAGAGCGGCGAGGACGGTGGGCTGCCTGAGGAGTAGGCTCGTCCCATACATTCCGCTCCATGTTCCCAGCCAGATGAGGACACTGACCTCACTTCGCCGGCGAATGGCCGCGACAACGCATGAGGCGAATCCGAAGAATACAAACACTGTTCCCAGCGCTATGTAGGCCAGGTCAAGGCGTGAGACGGCCAAACTTTGAAGTTGCATCAACGCCTCCACGCTCAAACGCGATCGATGCCCTTGGCGATGCTTGTGGATAGCAATCTAGCGTCCGGATGAAGCCTCCGCAGTGACCTGCAATACGATCCAGAGGTTTGCACGGAACTTCGAGGGCGGAAACGACGCGGAATTGCTCTCCCGGTTTAATGCCCAGGCAGCCCCTAAGCTACAATGGAAGATGGGCTAAGGCCAGAATTCATTGCGCAGTGAGCGCAGACCCGCCGCTGCGGGCAAGGAGCTTCAACTCTTATGGCGATTCCCGCCACTCAAATGCGTCCGGGCATGATCATCAAGCACAACGACCAACTCCACCTGGTTTTCAAGGTCGAGCATCGTACCCCCGGCAACCTGCGCGCCTTCATCCAGGCCAAGCTGCGTAACCTCAAATCGGGCGCGATGTTCGAACACCGCTTTCGCTCTGCCGACGCCATTGAAAAAGTGGTGGTGGACGAAGTGGACATGGAGTTTCTCTATGCTGATGGCGACGACTACTACTTCATGAACCCGGTGGATTACGAGCAGACCGTTCTGAAGGGATCGACGCTCGGCGATGCGGTGGAGTACCTGACGGCGAACCTGCAAATCAAGGTGAGCTACCACGACGGGCAGGCTGTCGGCATCGAGTTGCCTTCGGCGGTGGAGTTGCAAGTTGTGGAGACCGAGCCCGGACTCAAGTCCGCTACCGCGTCCAGTGTGACCAAGCCAGCGAAGACAGAGACGGGGCTCGTGGTGCAGGTTCCTTCGTTCATCAACGAAGGCGAGAAGATCCGCGTCGATACCAGCGAAGGGGCTTACCTGAGCAGAGCGTAAGTTCTTCGCGTCTGGAAATGAAAAACCACCGCTGATTGGCGGTGGTTTTTTTTGGTGTAATGTCGACTTTGTCGTTTCCCACCCTTTCGCCAGTAACCACCCCACGGATGAAGACCTATCCGTGGGGACCCCGGGCAGG
>DASRLI010000557.1:0-5058 GCA_035648535.1 Occallatibacter sp.
GGATTTGAGGGCTTCGATGTGCTCGGGCGACCAGCCGAGCTTGAGGCTGATGGCGGTGTGGCTGGCGAGGCAATAGGCCGTGCAGTTGAGCTGCGAGGTGCGGACGACGACCAGCTCTTTGAGCTTCGTCGGGAGGGTGCCGGTTTTGAGGACGGCCTCCATGTGGGCGGTCGCGGTGCGGAAGATTTCGGGGCGATGCGCGAGCGTGCGGAAGAAGTACGGCACGTTGCCGCGGTCGCGGAGGAAATTGTCGTAGATGGGGGTGAGGTCGGGGGAAACTTCGGAGCGATTGAGCCGGCTGATGCGGGGCATGGGAAAATCCTCCTGCGACTGCAATGATAAAGGGTGGCCGCGACCGGGTGCGATCTTTGACCGCGTGCGCGGCGTTTGTTATAAATGAAGCAGCGCAGCCGCCCGGCAGCGTTTTGTTTTCCAGCGATCCTGAGTAGCTCAATGGCAGAGCATTCGGCTGTTAACCGAAGGGTTGTAGGTTCGAGTCCTACCTCAGGAGCCATTCAAATCAACAAGATACAGGCATCATCCCTCCCCGAAAACCTCGAAATCTCCCTCACTGTGGGGACTTTTGTGGGTACCCCAAAGAAATACTGTGGGTAAACGTGGGTATCACTGAGCAATTTAGCGTGCGTTGATGATCTCTATTCTGTTGGGTCAGTCAACAGCAGGCAGTGAGTAGTCTGCACCTCTTTGCTATCCCTCGTGCCGCCTCGCGGGCACCGGCGGAAATGTGATTCCAAGTCAACGATCGACCTGCCATGCCGCGGTTGTGGGTACCCACAACGCAACCGAGCGCTCCCCGCTTGAAGGAGTGCCTCGTCAGCAAGCGCGCCTGCCGAAAGGTCTCTTCATTTGTAGAGACCGTGCCTCGACATCCGAAGGCATGCACGTTCAATGGACGGGATTGCGAAAGAATCAGAATCGTAGCGTTGACCTCGCAAGATGTATTCTTCAATTTCACATCAACATATGACCAATCTAATCAACATCGAGAAGAGCGCAGCCTCCAATACCCTGTGGCCTCCGATAGCGGATGCCCTCAGTACATATATCCGTCGCCGATCTGCAGGAGCAGACGGGTATGAGCTCACTTGGCGGCTGATTCATGTGTGGGAAGCGACTGCCGCTGTTCTCTCGGGAGCGGTGACGACGCGCCTTCGGGATCTTGGGACTGAAGGCAGCGGGGCGTACCTCACATGCCGGGAACATCTACACGGTAGGACCCTCGATCCGCTCAGCAAGACCTTTAAGAACTCTCAGGGAGCTCTGGATGGAAGTGCAAACAGGAGACTTGAGCTTCTGCTTGCGGTGGATAGCTTAGACAAAGTAGACAGCCCATTCCTTCAGTCAGTGAAGCAATTTCTGCACAGTGAAGGTGTTGACTTAAGGCCGCTGGTGACATCATGGCAGCAGATTTGCGACGTGCCGCCAGATGCCAGCAACCAGAATCTTAGGGTGTATGACGTGTTCAAGCATGTGAACACCTTCCGAAACCGATTTGCCCATGTTCCATTCCCCTACGATGAGGTTGGGAAAGTTGCGGAGACTCTCGCACTCGTTACCGAGCAACTATTCACGGTAGAACCCTTCCCTTGGCAAATTTTTCCGGATGGTAGACCTCATAGTCCGTTACTAGGAGCGATCGTCTATCGGTCTCGAAAGCTGATAGGTAGCCTGCCCCCAACCGAGACGACACATCAGGCAACTGAGCTCGAAGAACCTCACTTCCTCTTCCAAGGAGCAACGAACAAGAAGGCTCCAGACGAAGCCGAGATGTGGATGAGTCGGCCGTTTCTGTTCGTAGATTCCATGTTTAGGCCTAGCGTGCTAACGCGCTTGATCTCCGAGGCAAACGGGGTCTGGGAGTACACGCGCTTTTTAGCGGAGCGTAATTCTGTTGTCAGACAGGAAAGGCATAGCTATCTTGCATCGCTTCCGATTCCTTCATCTATCGACTATCCTCCATCGCCGGACGAGCAGGAGGATGAGGCTCAACAGGTTCTTGAGCACGGGACCCTCGATACTGTGCCTTCTCCTCCGGCTTCTAATAGAGATCAAGACTTCGAACGAGCTCTTCGCGATATTGCGAACGAAGAGTATGTACCCGCCATAACGTTCTTCCAAGACTTGGTAGAAAAGAGGCCGGACTACCATATCGCATGGCTGAGGCTTGGATATGCTCTACGTGAGCACGCGATGAGGATTAGGTTTTCAGAACCCGAAGAAGCTAAATTGCTATTTGAAAGAAGTATCGACGCCCTAACTCGCGCAACACAACACCGGAGCTTGGCTTGGCAAGCGCAAGCTCTATATGAAAGATCGAAGTCTCGTTTCCATACGGACGACTTGGCTCAAGCTCTTCAGGATGCTCAGGGAGCCTACGCCAAGACCAAGGAACCTAAGTATCAAAGCTGGATCACCTATATTTCCCAACACGACAAATAGGCTCCATCCGTGGCAGTTTGAAGATTCCTATGCGTGAACTTCATGTCAACCCAAAACTACAATTCGAGCGGATGATGCTGAGGAGTTTGACTGAGGTCTCTTAGCCGGAGGATTCTTCACCAACGACTCCAAAGCATCGCGTTTCGCTTCCATACGAATGTGGCTGTAGTGCTTGAGCATATTGCGCGAGACGTGCCCCGCGATATCCATGATTGTCTGCTCACCAGCCCCACTCTCTGCGAGATCGGTGATGAGCGTATGACGGTGATCGTGCCACCGGCCCGTCACCTTGGAGTTCCGTCGCACCGTATCCCAAGCCGTCTTGAGGGTTGTCACGGGGCGAGTCGGGTCGCTTGGCCTGGGTTTGCCAAAGGGGAAGAGATACCACTCGGGTCGAATCTCTGAAAACACGACCTCGTACCACTCGGCGTATTCAGCCAGCGTCTCGGACAGCGCCGAGTTCAGCGGAATGGTTCTCCCCTCGCCGGCCTCCGTCTTGCTCTTGCCGACCGTCAGGTATCCCTTCTTGAGGTCTACCTGCGCCCAGGTGAGCTGCTTTAGCTCCGCATCGCGGATACCCGCGTTCAGGGCCAGCATGATTGCCGGGTAGATGTGTGGCGACTTCGACTTCCGAGCCTCAGTCAGCATTCGGTCTTTTTCTTCCGTGCTGTATGCCTTGCCGATGGGTTTGCCCACCTTCAATTTGAGCAGGTTCCGCTTGCGAAGCCGAATCCGCAGCAGGTCCCCCGGATCGCCCATGAGACGCAAGAGGAAGCCAACTTCATCGTTGACAGTCTTTGGGGCCGCACCACCCGCCAGTCGCTCATTTTGATACGAGGTGACGACCGCTTCGTTGCAGTCGATGAACATCCGGCTCCCGATTACGCGGCTGATGTGTCCGACCGCATAGGCAGCGAAGGTTGCAGATTGGGGGTGCCGCAGCTTGTAGGCAATGAGGTATTCATCGGCCAAATCGCTGATCGTCCGAACGCGTTCCTGACGTGTGTCAGTGATGTTGTTGAAGCCCTGTTCAAGTTCGCGTTTACGATTCTGTTCTGCAGTTTTAGCGAGAGTCTTGGAAGGGCTCTTTGTTGATTCCCGGATGCGTCTCCCGGCGAAATAGAACTCGTACCACCAAACATCACCACGAAGAAACAGTGCCATAGCCGGGCCCCTCTTATGCTGTCTTGCGGACGCCCCCGTGTGAACTTTGCGCCTTGGAAGGCGGAATCCTTCCGAGTTCGCGTGTTCCGCCGGAAGGTTGTGATTCCATCCACTGACTTAAATCGTACTCCCCATAGCGCACCAATGTACCTAGCTTGCGAAACTTTGGCCCCCGGCTCTCCAACCTCCACCGGCGCAGCGTTCCAAGGCTGATGTGGAGCCGCTCCGAGAGGTCCTGCTCTGTCAGAAAGTCGTTGTCCATTGATGATTCACCGCGATTGGATTTTTCGTCCTTCCACAGCGTGGCTGTTATCCGGCTCCAAGTCCAATAGTTGTTTCCTATGCCCCCATCGGCTGCGTCAATGCAGGCGTGCATCCCACATTTGCACAACACACCTTTGGTTGCCTCTGCCTTGGATAGATGAACCAAGGTGGGCAACTAATTGTGGAGCAAACGCACCATATCAAGTGCATCCGCCGATTGCCCAATAGTTGGCCCCCCAGAGTAGATAGGTCGTGGCAATCATGTATGAAGGACCCGAATTTCGCCATCTTGTATCGTTTGTGGCCGTAGCAGAAGAGTGCAGTTTCGGCAGAGCAGCGGAACGCATCAAGCTCACACAGCCCTCCCTCAGTTCCCAGATCAAACAGGTGGAAGATGGCCTGGGAGCCAACCTTTTTATCCGCAGTCAGGCTGGAGTATCGCTGACGCCTCCAGGCCGTCAGTTCCTTGTATTTGCCCGTCAAATGCTGCATATGAGAGATCATGCGGTGCGGGCAACGACCTTTGACAAGACCGGAACCGAGTTGCCGCTGCGCTTCGGCTATTCGCCTTTTGCCGATCACAGGCTCGTGGAAGAAGTGTGTACCGGCTACCTGGAACTCGTACCCGGCGGCCATATTCTAACGTCGAGCGACTGCTGTGCAGCGCTCACGACAATGGTTGCCGACGGAAGGCTTGACGCAGCGATTGTGACCATGCCACTGACTGAAAATGACCTGTTTGCGCATCCGATATGTCAAGAGAGGATGTTGGTGTGTCTGCGTCGAGACGATCCGCTGTCGGATGCGGAAACGCTGCCTCAAAGCGTAATGGAAGCTCGCTTGTGCATCCTTTTTGCGCGGATTCACCAACCACGCTTTTACGATTCTTTGCTGCGAAAGTTCGCCAAGTTCGGTATCGCGCTGCATCCATCGGAGTTCATTTCATCGCCCGCCGAGATGCAATATCTTGTGAAGCGCGGCAAGGGATTCAGCTTGGTTCAAGAGAGCACGACGCTCGATCCAGAACTTACGATGCGGAGCATTGAAGGCATCAATCTCACCGTCACTACTGCGTTTATCTGTCATCCGGCGCGACTACGGCCAGTGCTTCCCATGCTCGCCTATCGGCTCGAAAAGCTATGTTCCGCGGCGATACAAATGGATGGGCGC
>DASRLI010000558.1:0-4209 GCA_035648535.1 Occallatibacter sp.
TTTGAGTCCTTTATGCAGGGCAAGCGCCACGCTCCTCCTGCGCTGGATATACGCCATTGCCGATTCGGGCTGTGGCTCGACGCTGAGGGGGTGGCTGGCCGCGGCGACCAGCCCGCTTGCAAGTCTGTGGGAATCGCTCATCAGAAATTCCACGAGTTGGCTGCGGAGATCTACACGGCACAGGCCGAGGGCAGAAACTCGGAAGGCCTTAGGCGTTTAGGCGAGCTGCATGGGCTGTGCGACGAGCTTCTCAGGCAATTGGAGATTTTGAGGCAGGTAAGCTAGCGCCGGCCATCATTCATCCCGTACGCGAAAGCCGCGCCTCACCCGCGTACCTCAATGCGAATCCCGTCCTTTGCCGTCAGCCGCAGCGTTTTGCTGAAGCTCACAACGGCGCGTTCGCCGCTACGGCTTACGTGACTCTCCACGGCGTTTCCACCGCTGTGAGCAGAGGCCGACTTACCGGAAGCCGCGATCTCGCAGGAGCGGCAAGCGAGCGTTCCTTCCAGCACGTTGATTGCAAAACTGGTGCCATCGGCTTGGCGCCGCAGTGCGTATGTGCCCCACCCGGTGCCTGTCGACCAGAAGCATTTGAAGTTGTCCTTCGCGACCAGCGGAGCGGCAACCACCGATGCGTTGCCGCCGTTGTAGCTGAAGCCGCTGAGCGCAAGAACGGCTGACCAGGCCGACATGGCGCGCGCATAGTGGTGTCCGCACTCAGCCTCGTCCCATGGATTTCGTTTCTCGCCGTCGTAGCGAAGGCGGATGTTGCGCACACACTCCAAACCTTCTTCCACCATGCCCCAGTTCATCATGAGCACCGCCGCGGTGTATTCAAAGCCGGTCATGGTTTCAGCGAAGTAAGGAAAGGGAACATGCGGGCGTTCGGCCTTGCCGTAGTCACAGATCACCACCGAGGCCTCATTGTTCAAGGCAAAGGTGCGTTCGGTGTTGTTGTGCCCGGCGAGACTGCGCTTGTAGTTGTAGCGGTAAATGGACCGGAGCGTCGCACGAATCTTCTCCTGCGACACCAGCGCTCCCAATCCGCAGACGTCCGCCAGATACTGCCCCACAAGTTGATCGACGAGACATCCGGCGCCAAGCTGATATTCCGGAGTCTCCGTGTTCTCAGAGCCCATGTCGCTTCGCAGGTTGTCGGCTATCTCGTCCTTGCGAAACCCTCTGATCTGCTGGATGTAATACTCGCCGTTGAAGAGGTTGGCATCGATCCAACGGCTACCCTGTTCGAAGAGCTTGCGATATGTCTCGGCGGACGACGTGTCCCCGGCTGCGCGCGCCATTTCCTCACCGGCCCGCAGTCCGCCTAGATAGTAGATCCCGCACATCGGGTTAGGACCGTAGAACTCGACATCGTAGGTGTTGTGTTGCACGCCCTCCATCACGCCATCTCGGTTGCCGTCCCATCCGCCGGGAACCCAGGCAAACTCGAGCGCCTTTTTCGCCCTTGGCCAAGTGGCACGCAGCAATTCGCCGTCTCCGCTGATCTTCCAGTCCAGCCACGCATGCATGATCTGGCCCATCTGGCCGTCAGCCGCAGCGAATCCTGAGCGCGCCTTTCCATCCGGCAACATTTGGCGGAAGTGGATTGCGCCGGCATCGTCCATGGAATAGCCAAAGGAACTGCGGCGCAGCGAGCGGGCAAAGGACGGAAACAGGAACGGAGTTGATGTCTCGTAATTCCAGACGTGAGTGCAGTTGCCAAAGCAACAGCCCCGCTGGTTGTCGCTGCCTTCGAAGCCGTGGAACTCCCCGTCGGCGGTGCGAAAGCAGGTGGTGGTGGCGAGCGTGGAAAGATTTGCGCCGGCGGCCTCTTTCGCCACTGCGGGCAGCGTGGTTTCGCGCAATGCCCCTGTAAACATGCGGGTCCGGGCTTCAAGAGACTCAAGATTTGCGGCAGCGTATTCAACGGCCTCCCATGCGCTCTTGAATCGTGTTGCGTAGAAGTTTCCGATGATGGTGTTGCCTTCGCCCGGAGGGGCCGACCAGCCACACCAGTCCGGCGTGCGATTGGGGAATCGCCAGGCGAGCAAGAATAGAAAACTCGCCGTCTGGCCTGGAGCGATGGTTCTCCTCAGGCAAAGCACACCCACGGAGTTATGCGCTTTCGGTTGCGCGCCCAGATTCCCCGATTTTGAAAATTCGTCCCAGAACTGGAGCGGCGAGTTCCACCAGCGCCCAGCCGGCCATCCCTCCCAATGCGAAACCTCAGTGCCGGCCTCCGGCGTCACGGCCAACACGAATTCACCCGCCATGGGGTCTTCCGCCACGAGGCTCGGATTGCTCATCACCAAGCCTGCAATGCGGTCCTCGACCCGATACTCGTTCCGCCTCCCGTCATCCGGCTTCTGATTCGCAGCTCCACCCCTGTCTTGCGTCGTCTTCACGGGGTTATCGATCGAGAATGCAATGCCGACCTTGGCTGTTGCCGGGCCGGGATTCGTAACCCGATAGCGCAGAATGGCCACCGGCAAACCCGAGTCGTCCGGATCATGAGGAATGAACGGCGAAAACGCATCGAGCTCGACCCTCACCGGCAGCGTGTTGTCCTCGAAATCGATATGCGCCAGCGGATATTCGCCGGTGAAGGTAGCCGACTCAAGGCGGCTGAGTCCAGGAGCGTTGCTTGACCCGAGGCCATCCTGCCCCTCGTAAGGCGGCTGAATCCGCGCTTCAAGCACGTGTGCGACCGGCTTGTCGCTTCCGGCCTGCGCCCAGATGGCCGGAAACGCATACGATGGACGGAATCCTTTGTTCGGTCGGTTGAAGATTTCCCAGTTGTCCAGCTGCCCGCGCCCGCCCAACCCAATGCTGCCCGCTGCCACTCCACCCAGAGGGAACGAAATCATGCGCAGTTGGCGTCCGCGGAACTGCCGCGGATACGCGAGATCTTCGTGAGATTTGCTTTGCTCTGCATCGGCGCGGAGTTCCAGCGCCCGGCTCTGGGCAGCCATATGCTTTGTCTGCACGGCGGCTCCTACGGCTCCAGCCGCCTGCTTGAGAAAGCTCCGGCGATTCAGTCCTGGCTTGTCTTTCATCCACGCTCCTTGAATACAGCCACGCCGGGGAATTTTGCGTCCCCGGCAATTAAAAGCCCGAGGGGTTCATTCCGCAACCCGCAAAACGAAAAATGGCTCCCATTGTGGGGAAGCCATTGTGCGCGTAACACCGTCTCTTTGAGTGGGTCGTCTTTTGTGCGGAGATGGAAATGGAGCCGAAAGTCGGACTCGAACCGACGACCTGCTGATTACGAATCAGTTTTTGGCTGTTTTGCGGTTTGTCGCATTGTGTCGCAAAGTGTCGAATAAACCAATTGATTGCAACATATACGGACGATTCAATATTCGCATTGTGTTGCATTGAGAAGCGCCAAAGTAGAAACGCAACATGCACCAAAACATGCACCAAGAAAACGCGACGTGCGCGTCTCCCGTGGCTGTCAGCAGAGACGCTTGACCTACCACCGGTTGCGTGCTCAACTGCAAGCGGTAAGCACGGAGGAATGTATGAACCTTCAGGAAATACGTGAAGCTCACATCGCTGCTTTGCATGAACTCTACAAGCGCATTGCCGACATTGCCAGAAGCATTGGCGGTGTAGCTACGGAGGGAACGGCTCCCCGCCGCCTTACAGTGAACGTAGCAGTTCCGCGCGATGAGAATGTTCCGGCCCTCACTGTCGAAATGCCGGACAATTTTCAGGTGAATTTTGGACCGCCCAACGCATTGGGCCACGGCAATGCTCTTTCAGTACGTGCGCAGCGCATCCATCACGGAGGCACCAGGAACGATTGGACGTTGAATCTCATGCAAGGTGTTTGGCAGTACGCTCAGAAGACTCTTTCCGATGAGGACATACGCAGATGCCTAACGCCGGAAGGTCCGCCCGCCTTGTACTAAGTGCGCGGGCCGCGCGGGGCAGCCTCAGCCACCCCGCGACAACCCCGCGCCAAACCTCCCTAATCGCATCTGGAGAACCACCGCAGTAAGTGGCGTTTGGCGTGATATGGCGGGATGGGCCGGTTTATCCAGTCTTTCTGCCCCTTTTTCCACACGGACTCAATTTCAAACCAACCTAGAATATGTCACGGCTGTCCGGCTACAAATCGAACAGAATCAGCTGGTTTCCAATATCGCCTAAGTCGTTATCGTAGTCGGATGTCTGAAGTGCCCGTAAAATGGGGGTTTTCTC
>DASRLI010000559.1:0-3093 GCA_035648535.1 Occallatibacter sp.
CCGGCGAAGAAGCACAACTGTGCCGGCAGAAGAATGCGCGTCAGGCGCACGCAGAGCGCGGCTTTCTGTGCATCGAATCCGTCAAACCACAACCGGATGTACCAGGGTGCAAAGACCTCGGCGAGCACGATCGCGGCACCGAGTACCAGGTACATGGTTGTCAGGATGACCGAGAGCGACCGCTCGCCCTCACCTTCGCGTCCCGTTTCGCGATAGCGGGTGAGGATGGTGACAAAGGTGATCGAGGCCGCGCCGCCCACCAGGAAATACGAGATCATGTCGGGCAGTACAAAGGCGGCATTGAAGGCGTCAGCTTCAACGCCCCGGCCAAAGAGCCACACGATGTACTTAACCCGCACCAGCCCGATAATGCGCGACAGGAATGTGGACACCATGAGCAGTACGGTGGCTGAAAAGACAGAATGCGAGTGCGACGGCCGCAGCACACGCACGCCGCGCGCCCACCGTGAACCCGGAGAAGATTGGGTTGGAATCGCTTCTGCCACTGGAGTTAATTCTACCGGGCCTGGTTTAACCTGCCGTGCTGAAGGAACCTGCAAGTGCAATCTTCGCGAGTATTCTTTCCAGAGGGGGCATTGCATGCAGCGGAAATTCGGAGTGGTGATTGCGGTATTTGCATTCATGGGGGCTAGCTTGATGGGCCAGACGATTCACGGGCGCGATGGGATTTCGCTGCCATCGCCGCCGCCGGTCGAAGCCGTTCCGGTGACCGACAACTACTTCGGAACGAAAATTGTCGACAGCTATCGATGGCTTGAAGATTCAAAAAGCCCGGAGACGCGGGCATTTATCGATGCCGAGAATGCGTACACTGGGCGCTACATAAAGCAGGCGCGCATCCGGTCGCAGGTCGTGGACGATCTGGACGAACTGGAAAACGTGTCCGCCGCAAGTACGCCGTTGCAGCGCAGAGAAAGCTACTTTTTCAGGAAACGGCTGGCCGGCGAACAGCAGTATTCGATTTATGTGCGCCAGGGATGGACGAATAAAGACAAGCGCCTGGTAGACCCGGCTGTCCTGACTACTGACGCGAATATCTCGGTTCACATCGAGGATGTTTCCCGCGACGGGAAGCTGCTGGCCTATTCGGTTCAGAGCGGCGGAGCGGACGAGACCAGCGTTCACGTGCTGAATGTTGCAACGGGAAAGACGCTTGAGGATGAGCTGCCGACAGCACGTTACTTCAGCGCCGTGTTTGCGCCGGACGGGGCGAGCCTCTACTACGCGCGCAACAACAAGGAGGGCACGCTTTTATTCCTGCACGTGCTGGGGACACGGACTTCGCGGGACGCGCTGATCTTTGGTCACGAGTTTCGCGGGGAGCCGCTGACCGGCGACGACCTCTTTGGAGGCAACGTGACCGACGATGGCCGCTACCTGGTGGTCCATATCAGCCGAGGCGTGCCGGCAAAGCGCGAAGACATTGTGTACCGCGATCTCACCAAGCCGGGTTTGCCTTTCGAGGTATTGATATGGGGCCAGGATTCGCGGTTCTCGGCAAACTATGCAAAGGGGGCATGGTACGTGAAGACTGACTACCACGCACCGAACGGATGCATCCTGAAGGCCGATCCCGGGATCATGCCCGACGCGTGGAAGACCATAGTGGCTGAAGGGCCGAACCCGATCGACGAATGGTCGATCGTGGGCGAGAAAATCTACGTGAGCAGGCTGAAGGACGTGAAGACGGAGACATCGGTCTACTCGCTGGACGGCAAGCCGGCCGGCACAGTGGACTACGACGGCATCGGTTCGGCCTCCAGGGTTGAGGGGCGGGCAACAGACCGCTATGGATACTTCCAATTCCAGTCGTTCATCATTCCTCCCACGCTCTACCGTCTGGATACGGTGACCGGCAAGCGGGAGGTATTTTTTCAGCCCAAGGTTCCCTTCGACTCCAGCCAATATGAGATCAAGCAGGTCTTTTTCAAGTCGAAGGACGGCGCCAGCGTTCCCATGTTCATTGCCGGCAAGAAGGGGTTGAAGCAGGACGGGACGGAGCGGCTGCTCATGACCGGCTATGGAGGCTTCAAACTAAGCATTCTCCCCACATGGAACCCACAGTATGCATGGTGGCTGGAGCAAGGCGGCTGGTTCGCGCTCCCGAACATGCGTGGCGGCGGCGAGTATGGCGAGCATTGGCACGAACAGGCGATGTTTGAGAAGAAGCAAAACGTATTTGACGACTGGTTTGCGGCGGCCGAGTACCTTATCGCCAACAAGTACACATCGCCGCAGCATTTTGCCATTACCGGCCGTTCGAACGGTGGCCTGCTGATGGGCGCTGCCATTACGCAGCGGCCCGAGCTGTTTTCGGCCGTGCTCTGCGGCTATCCTCTGCTGGACATGCTGCGCTTTCAGAAATTTCTGGTGGGCTCCTACTGGATAACCGAGTACGGCTCCTCTGAAAAGGAAAAGCAGTTTCCGTATCTGCTTAAGTACTCGCCTTACCAGAACGTGAAGCCGAGCTCGACTTATCCCGCAGTCATGTTCTTCACCGGCGACAGCGATACGCGCGTGGCTCCGCTCCATGCGCGGAAGATGACGGCGCTCCTGCAGTCGGCCTCCAGCAGTGGCCGGCCGGTGCTGCTGCACTACAGTCTGGCCGGCGGACACTCGGCTGGAGTGAGTGTGGATCAGCAGATCCAGGATGACGCTGACCAGCTGACTTTTCTTTGGACTGAATCGGGCCTAGTGTCCAAGTGAGCGTATCCCCGCTCACAGCGCGGGGAATTCCAACACGCTACGGTGTCCACTGGTGGCCGCACCCCAGACCGGCGACACACTCGACGCAAGGACCACGGGCAAGATGTTTGAAAAAGCAGGAAAGTACTACGCCGACTGGCGCGACCAATCCGGTCGCCGCCTCCGCAAATCATTCACCACCGCCAGAGCAGCACTCACACACGAAGCGCAGCAGAGAGAAGACGTCCACCCAAAAAAGCGGGCGTTGGGCCGTCCATCGCCCAAATTCTCAACGCCTCGTTCTCGGGCCGCAAAACAGACTACTACGGTGCGCGCCGCATCATTGCCCAAGCCGGTAGTCGCAACCCGCAAAGCCTCAGTGTTGCG
>DASRLI010000560.1:0-3017 GCA_035648535.1 Occallatibacter sp.
ATCAATGCCCGTCCAAGCCGGCCAAGCAGGTGAGATTAGCAAAACCCCAACGCTACGGCCTGATAAACCACACGGCAATCCTGCTTCCGTGCCATGAAATCATAGATTTACAGACTGACCCCCGACTTCTTGCCGCACTCCTTCGTGATCCTGATTCTGCCAGGATCAGTTCGGAGTGTATCTTCACACTGGGAGAAAGCTTGTGGCGCCGCCAACCAAATCGGTCAATCAAATGCGCGAAGACGACCCAAGAAGTTTCTTTCCAAGATCGGCAAGGGCAGGAGGGTCGTGGCTTCTCCCAAAAAAGAGAAAACCGTCACGCAAGGAGACGCTGCTCACTGTGTCTTCAATATCCGGGAAGGCAGGTTGAGAATCACGCAGAAGGTAAAGCAGTCACAACTCGAGAAGCTGATTCAGAATCTGAGTCTTCTTATCTCCGAAATGCTCGAGTTGGAAGCTTCCGGCCTGATTGGTGCAACAGAAGTGCATCCTGACCACCGGGCAAGCGCCAGGAATCTCATGCATTACCTCGCGCTTCGCCGGCACGACATACGCCATTTGCAATCCAATCTTGCGGCTCTGGGACTGTCATCGCTGGGTAGAACTGAGCCGCATGTACTCAGCTCTTTGCACGCGGTATTGAATATACTTCTCAAGCTTGCCGGGTCCGCTCCGATCTCCCTTGCCTCAAAGGCGGCGCCCCAGGTTGGGCAGGGAAATCATCTCCTTGACAGGAACACCGAAGCTCTGCTCGGCGAAGCCCCAACAGACCGTCACGTTCGAATTATGGTTACCATGCCATCGGAAGCCGCAACGAAGTACGAACTGGTTCGCGACCTTCTCGCCCAGGGTATGGACTGCATGCGTATTAACTGCGCCCATGACGGCCCCGAAGCCTGGTCAGGAATGATCCGGAACCTTCGCCGGGCCGAGAAGGAGACGAACAAACGCTGCAAGGTTGCGATGGATTTGGCCGGACCCAAACTGCGGACAGGGTCTATCGAGCCGGGACCTGCGGTTTTGAAGTATCGCCCGCAGCGGGACGCTTTCGGCCGTATCGTTTCGCCGGCTCGGATCTGGCTGACACCCGATTCCAGTCCGGAAGTTCCACCTGTGCCGGCGGATGCCGTCGTGCCAGTGTCCCAGCCCTGGTTGGCGCGGCTGAGACTGCGAGATCGGGTACGTTTCACCGATGCGCGCGGGGCGTCTCGTTCGATGATCATCTCGGGAGTCGAGGGAAAGAGTCGCTGGGCCAATGCCGTGCGCACGGCCTATGTCTTCCAAGGAATGATGCTCGAAGCCAGAAGGCCCGCGTTAAATGGCAAATTGGAGCGCATTCAGCGGGCTCACGTTGGGGCCATTCCAGCAAAACAGCAGACACTACGATTGAAGCTTGGGGATACGCTCTTTCTAACAAGATCGCTCGATCCCGGTCGGCCGCCACAACGAGACAGCAAAGAGAAACTCATTACCCCGGCTCAGATCGGCGTGTCACTACCTGAGTTCTTCGGCGGGGTGAAAGCGGGTGAACCGATCTGGCTTAACGACGGCATGATTGGCGGCGTAATCCGGAAGGTCGCTCCCGACAAAGTCAGCGTCGAGATCACGCAAGCGCGGCCTCAGGGTGAAAAGCTTGGCGCCGAAAAGGGGATCAACGTGCCCGAAAGTCACCTGCAGTTATCCTCTCTTACCAACGAGGACTTGAAAGCTCTCCCATTTGTGGTCAAGAACGCGGACATTGTCAGCTACTCTTTTGTCCGGACAGAAGCCGATGTACTAGAGTTGGAATCTTATCTGGCTAAGCTCAGTGGCGAAAAACTCGGAATTATTTTGAAGATCGAAACTCGCGAGGGATTTGACCATCTGCCGCAGTTGCTTCTGGCTGTGATGCGGAGCCGTGCCGTCGGGGTCATGATTGCACGAGGTGATTTGGCAATCGAGTGCGGCTATGAGAGGCTCGCCGAAGTGCAGGAAGAAATCCTCTGGGTTTGCGAGGCGGCGCATATGCCGGTTGTCTGGGCGACGCAGGTTCTCGAATCGCTTGCGAAAAACGGCATTCCATCACGCGCGGAGATCACGGATGCAGCGATGGGTGAGCGCGCGGAGTGCGTCATGCTTAATAAGGGCCCGTATATGGTTACAGTCGTGCGCATCCTAGGTGACATTCTGCGGCGCATGCAGCCTCATCATGAAAAGAAGAATTCGTTGTTGCGAAAACTGCATCTGGCCGTCGCTTTTCAATCTGGCTTATGATCGTTTGTTTGAAACTGTGCGACAAACCGTAAAGCAACCGGGGACAAATGCGAAATGCAAGCAGGAGACCACTTATGGATATCAAAGCATCAGGGGTTGAACCGGAAACAATCCGACTGCAGTACAAGTTTCCCTTCAGCATCAGCTTGGTCCCCTACGTCCACAAGCGCTCATTGCCACAGGTGCTCAAGAAGGCCGCTTAGGCGCGGGTGGGGCCACTACAAATTTCCGGGTACCCGGGGCGCCACATGATTGCACCCCATGGCCGAGGCGGTGAACTACGCGCTAAGCCCGTGGAAGGAACTGAACTTGTTCTGTTCCGATGGGGCGGTCAGAATCGACAACAACGTCTCGGAGCGAGAGATGAAGCGCGTCGTTCTCAATCGCAAGAACAGTCTTCTTCGTTGGCAATCCACGTGGCGGCGGAACGCCGGCGATTCTGGCCAGCCTCACCGGCACTTGCCGCCGGCACGATGTAGACCCGCAGCTGTATCTCACCCAGTTGCTGACGAACTTATCGCAGGTGCGCAAAAGCGAACTGCCCAACTGGCTCCCCGACCAGTGGAAGCGGCGTCAGGCGGCACGCCTGCCTTCGTAGCAGATGTACTTCGCATAGCGCTCACGCTTGATCGAAGGAAGCCTGAATCTGACGCACGATTTTGCGTTCTTCCGCGGCCTTCACGATTCTCATGTTCTTAGGGTCGTACAACCGGACGGACCAGGGATGCTTCAGGCAGGTTACGGTGGTGACGGTTAAGCCATGA
>DASRLI010000561.1:0-7511 GCA_035648535.1 Occallatibacter sp.
AGACAGGGCTGGTGGTGCAGGTTCCTTCATTCATCAACGAAGGCGAGAAGATCCGCGTCGATACCAGTGAAGGGGCTTACTTGAGCAGGGCTTAGTTTCTTTCTATCTGGAAATGAAAAAACCACTGCTGACTGGCGGTGGTTTTTTCTTTGGGGTAAGGAGAGTTCCGTGGGTTCCCACCCTTTCGCCAGTAACCACCCCACGGATGAAGACCTATCCGTGGGGACCCCGGGCAGGCGAAAGGATGGGGCACGGGTGCTTTCCGGCCTAGCGCTGAGTGGGAGGTTTTAGAAACCGGCCTCCGGCAACTGCACGGGCCGCGCTTCCAGTAGCGCCTCGATCGTGCCCAGCGCTTCGAGGACGGTCGCTGAAACTGGTGCGTCGACTTGGACTACTGCCAGCGCCTTTACCGGCTTGGCGCCGGCACGTTCGCGGCCGAGAGCAAAGTTGGCAATGTTGACGCCCTGCTGGCCCAGGATCGTGCCGATTTTTCCGATTACGCCCGGCACGTCGAGGTTGCGGCAGACGAGCAGGTTGCCTTCGAGCGGCGTTTCGATATCGATCGAATCGAACTCGAGAAGGCGCGGCTGTTCACCGTGAATCACGGTGGCGCTGGCGCGGCTGATGCCGTTGGACGTGTGCAACTCGATGGTGAGCACACTGGCAGCGCCGCCACGATGGGTCTCGGTCTTTTCCTCGTGAATGCGAATGCCGCGCTCCCCGGCCACTGTGGCCGCGTTGATGCGGTTCACGTTCTCCGACCCCTGCAGCAGTCCGGCAATGGCTGCATTGCGCACGAGCTCGGTTTTGGCGTCGGCCAGCGTGCCGCCATAAACAAAATTGATAGACTCGATACCGCTTTTGCCGGCCTGGGCGAGAAAGGCGCCGAGCCTTCCGGCCATGTCGATGTAGGGCGCGAGCACCTTGTATTCCTCGTGACTCAGCGAAGGCAGATTGACGGCATTCTGGACTACGCCGAGCTTCAAATAATCGCGCACCTGGTGCGCAATTTGAACGCCTACTGCCTCCTGCGCTTCGCCCGTGGAGCCGGCGACGTGCGGAGTGAGAATCACGTTTTCCAAATCGAAGTACGGCGATTCCTTTGGCGGTTCCACGGAGAAGACATCGAGCGCCGCGCCGGCCACCTGCCCGCTCTTGAGAGCGGCAACCAGGTCCGCATCTTCAATCAGCTCGCCGCGCGCGCAGTTAATGATGCGCACGCCCTTCTTCATCTTCGCAAGCGTCTTGGCGTTGATGACGCCAGTTGTCTGCGGCGTGAGGCCCACGTGCAGCGTGAGGTAGTCCGATCCGGCGATCAGCTCATCGAGCGTGACGAGCTTGATGCCGGCTTCGCGCGCCACGGCAGCAGACACAAAAGGATCGCTGCCTAATATCTCGAGGCCAAAGCCCCTGGCGCGCTTCGCAACTTCAAGGCCGATCCGTCCGAGACCCAGAATGCCGAGCGTTTTGCCCCGCAGTTCCGCACCTTGCAGGTTTTTCTTTTCCCACTTGCCGGCGTGCATGGATGCATTGGCAGCGGGGAGTTTGCGCGCCAGCGCCAGCATCAACCCGATGGTGAGCTCCGCCACTGCGACCGCATTCGCTCCAGGCGTGTTCATCACAACGATGCCGCGGCGCGTGGCAGCTTCGGCATCGATATTGTCGACGCCGACACCGGCCCGGCCAATGACGCGCAGCTTGGGAGCCTTCTCCATGAGCGCATCGTCTACCTGCACGGCAGAGCGCACCACCAGTGCATCGGCATCGGCCAAGGCTGCAGCCAATCCGTCGGGAAGCTGGTCGTGCGTTTTTACTTCCCATCCCGGCTCGGCCGCAAACACGGCCAGTGTTGCCGGAGAAACTTTCTCCGCAAGTACGATCTTCATCGTGTCTCCCCTGCCCTTCTGCGTGGTTTCATACTGGTCAAAACGGATGCCCTGCTGCTCGCAGAGCAGATCGAACATGCGCACGACTGCCGCATGCGGCTTGCCTTCGCCCCGCTCGTACTTGGTGATGGAGTTGGCGTGGACGCCCAGCCGCTCCGCCATTTCGTATTGATAGAGATCGAGCTGCTTGCGAGCGATCAGCAGCTTTTCTCCGAAGGTTAGTTCAGCCATGGATAGGGCTCCAGTGGACAGTGAATAGTGGACAGTGGACAGTGTCCCGTAAAGGCTGACCACTGTTCACTGCGCACTGTTCACTAGCTTTTCGCTGCTTTTGCATACACCTGTTGTGCGGCGGCTACTGCCTGGCCGTAAACCACCGGCAGGCCGAGCGTGTCCTTGGCGATGTGCTCCATGGCGCCGAGAAATGCGATTGTGTCCAGGTAGTCGAAGAAGCCCAGATGCGCGACGCGGAAAATTTTGCCTTGCATCTCTCCCTGGCCGTTGGCGGTGACCAAAGCGAACCTCGTCTTCAGCGCTTTGACGACGTCGCCGGAGTTCATGCCTTCAGGCACCGCGACCGCTGTGGCCGCAGCCGCTGGCGCCGTGGGCGCAAACAGCGTGAAGCCAAGCGACACGAGGCCTGCCCGCGTTGCCTCCGCATTTACCTGCGCGTTGTCGATGAGCGCGATGCGGCCTTTTTCAAGATCGCCGCCGGCCTGCCCGGCGATGTAATCGAGCGCCGCACCAAGGCCGGCGATCAGAGCTACTGCCGGAGTGTATGCGCTCTCGCCCTTGACGGCGTTCTTGCGTTCTTTGCGCAGGTCGAAGTAGTAGCGCGGATTTTTCGACTGCTCCATCGCAGCCCATGCACGCTCGCTCACACTGAGATAGGCCAGTCCTGGCGGAATCATGACCGCCTTCTGCGAACCGCCGATGAGCACGTCGATTCCCCAACCATCCACGTCGAAGTGCGTCGTGCCGAGGCCGGTGATTCCATCAACGACGAGCAGAGATTCTGTGGCCCTGACGATTTTCGCAATTGCTTCAACATCGTGGCGAACCGCGGTGGAGGTTTCGGTAGCCTGCATGTAGACGACGCGATGCTCGGGCTTGATTGCCTTCTTGATCTCGGCCAGGTCGAACGTCTCGCCGTACGGCGCAGACAGCACGTCGACTTCGCAACCAAACGCCTTGGCCAGGCCGGTCCAGCGCTCGCCGAATTTTCCGGCTGTGAGAACCAGCACCCTATCGCCCGGCGAGGTGAGATTCGAGACGGAAGCTTCCATGGCGCCTGTGCCGGAAGACGAGAGCAGGAGCACGTCGTTCTTTGTGCCGACGAAGACCTTTAGCTGGGCCAGAACTTTCAGGAACAGGGCGCGGAATTCCGGGGTGCGGTGGTGCATGTCCGCCGCAGCCATGGCAAACTGGGCTGCCGGCAACAGCGGAGTTGGGCCGGGGGTAAATAAGCGCGTCTTCCGAATCATTTTTTCTCCTCCACACGGAGCCAGACGAGAAGGCTGCCGCGCACAACGACAATCACATAATACACACTTTTGTGATTTATGTGGATTTTCTGACTGTGCAAATCTTCGTTTTCTGGCATTTCGGCTTTCCTGCCCCAAAGTGGGTACAATTCTCCTTTGGGCGGCTTCATTGGCGCCTGAGTATCCAAGAAAAGTCAGGCAGGAAACCCATGACCGATGCAGGCGAACTGGAAGCCCTTGTAAGCAAACAGGTTATTACCGCTTTGAAGGCACACGACGCCGTTCGCACCGGCACACTGCGCCTGATCAAGAACGCGCTGAAGAACAAGGCCATTGAAAAGCGCGATCCGCTGACGCAGGCTGAGTCCGAGCAGGCGCTGGCCACCATGATCAAGCAGCGCCGCGACTCGATTGACCAGTTCACCAAGGGCAATCGGCCCGAGCTTGCCGCCATTGAGGCCGCCGAGATCGTTGTCATTGAGGAGTTCCTGCCCAAGGCGCTGGATGAGGCTGGTCTGGCCGGACTGGTGGCCGAAGCGGTTGGCGACGTGACTGCATCCACTGGCCGGAAACCGACGCAAAAAGAAATGGGCCTGGTGATGAAGGCGGTGCAGGCCAAGCTCCAGGCCGGCGGCCTGCGCGCGGAGGGCCGGCTCGTCAGCGAGCTGGTCAAGAAGCAGCTCGCAGGTTAACGCCGCATGAATATGCCGCGAGGCAAGTAGACGGCCAAGCGAGAAAAAGCTACTATCTGCAATAGAATGTTGGAGCGACCCCGGCGGGTATCCCGGCGCCAACTTCATTCCCGCCTTAAGATCTCGTGCCCGCCGATTTCGATCAAGGAGCGTCAATGAGAGTCTCCGGCAACTTCGCGCGCCTGGCGCTGGCCTTGATGTGCATGCTCGCCGTTCCGCAGCTGTGGGCACAGGGACCGCCGTACCAGACCGACGACCCGGTTCCGGTGGATTTCCAACATTATGAGTTCTACATTTTCGGGGCCATTGGCGGCACTCCTGTTGAAATTGACTCCTTCGGACCTGCCATCGAGTTCAACTGGGGAGCGGTTCCGAGGGTGCAGATTCATGCCGTTCTACCCATCGGGTCAATCAACCCGTTGAACAATCCGGTCTATTTACCCAGCGGTACTGGCCCCAGTGCTTTTGGACTCACCGACACGGAACTGGGCGTGAAGATCGCCTTTATCAAGGAGACGAAGCACGTTCCCCAGATCGGCAGCTTCACCATGTTCGAGATGCCTACCGGAAATTATGACAAAGGACTCGGCGTGGGGAAGGTCTGGTACAAACTCCCGATCTGGCTGCAAAAAAATATCGGCAGGTGGACGCTTGACGGAGGAGCGGGCTACCAGGTGATTCCGCAAACCGATTACGGCAACTTCCCTTATGGCGGATTCCTGGTGAAAGAGAAGTTGAGCGAGAGGCTGGAGTTGGGGGCCGAGGTTTTTGCGCACGGGCACGAAGGTGCAGCGACGCCGCAGACCGAGGTCTCGGCGATGATTGACCTGGGTGGGTACTACCACTTCAAGCATCACGAAGGCGAGCAGTTCTTGTTTTGCTACGGTCACTCGGTCGCCGGGCAAACGGAGAACTATGCCTATGTCGGCATGTACTGGACGTGGGGAAAAGACGACAAGAAATCCGCCAGGAATGCATTGTTCCCGACCGAGAGCTACGGAAATGGGTTCTAAGTCAACGACGGCGCGAGTTAGTAACTCCGCACGGCCCGATTGCACGTGATGCACATTCATAAGTGCAAATGAGGTAAGTCAATGGAAATCACATTACGCAGTCTTCTGACGCTTGTTCACGGGATGGGATTCGGCGCGCTCTATCTGCTTGCATGCTCCGGCGCAATCGTGGAGTTATACCGCCGCTACTCGCCTGCTGCCGCGGCACCCATTACCGCAAGAGATGAGGCCTTTCTCCGCGTTTATCTCGTCGCGATGGCTGCACTCGCATGGCTGACTGTGCTTACCGGCGCATACATCATTTACCCCTGGTATCGTGCAGCCGCACCGCCAGGGACTGCCAACCTTGCGGCCTTCCCGCAGAGGCTGTTGATGTCGAGCCCAACTACCATTGCGTGGCACTCCATTGGAATGGAATGGAAAGAGCATGTGGCCTGGCTTGCACCTATTTCCATCACCATGGCTGCCGCGGTGTTTGTGAAATACGGCCGCAATCTGCGGCGTCATCGGCAGCTTCGGTCAGCTGTTTTGTGCTTTGTTGTCATTTCGTTTCTTGCCGCCGGCATCGCCGGTTTCTTTGGCGCGATGCTCGATAAGTACGCGTCTGTGCAGGGCGGCCAAACCATTCAACTCATTCACGGAGAGTAACCATGAACGGAAAACCGGCTCCCACATCAACTACCTCTCCCGACCTGCCGAATGGTTCGGGGGCGGCTGCTATTCTTGCAGCCGGTATCGGCTCAATGATGGTTGCGATCTTCGCCATCGCGGCCGACAAATCCGCCGCCATCAAGAGCATGATGATCTTCTACAAGCCGACCGGCCCGCTCTCGGGCGTTACGACCTCCGCCATTCTGGTCTGGCTAATATCCTGGGCGATTCTGGACCTGCTGTGGCGCAAACGCGCTGTGTCTCTGGGCCGCATCAGTACGGCCGCACTTGTGCTTCTGGTTCTGAGTTTGCTGCTCACTTTTCCTCCCATCGCAGACCTGCTCTAGAGATTTCATTTAGCGTGGCTTGTCGCGGCAAGCGCAAAAAAGAGCGCAGGAGCCATCCCATCGGGCTCCGGCGCGAGCAATTTTCAGGCGTTGGATTCTGCTACAGCATTTTCGAGTTGAGTGTTAACACAACTTCGGGTGCCCCATCCTTTGTGCGTTCTTTGCGCAAAGGGTGGGAGACCACTTACATCCATCGCAACTGTATACACCCCGGCCGAAAGCGCTCTAGCTCTCAGCTCTCAGCTTTTTCTTCCAGCCCCGGGGCACCTATCCTTTTAGAAGACTTCCGAACGCATACCGGCCGGCAAAGGCACGTGTTTGAGCAGGCCCATTTCGCCGGCCAGGCGCTCCAGGCGCACGCGCGTTGCCGCAGTGGGTGGAACCAGCGGCAGGCGCACATGGTCGGTGCAGCGGCCCATGAGCTTGAGCACTGTCTTGACCGGTCCAGGGTTCGATTCCCAGAAGTTCGCCTCAAAGAGCGGCGCGAAGCGGCGTTCCAGTTCGCGCGCTTCTGCCCAGTGGTTGCTCAGCGCTGCATGAACCATCTGAGCGGTTTCTTTGGGCACCTCGTTGGAGGCGACACTGATGAGCCCGTGCGCGCCCACTCCAATGGCCGCAAGCGTGAGGTTGTCGTCGCCGGAAAAAATCTTGAACCCGCGCGGAAGAATGTGGGCGAGCTCGGCAAACTGAGTGAGCTTGCCGCTAGCTTCTTTGATGGCCTGAATATTTTTAGCGGCTGCGGCCAGGCGCGCCACTGTTTCCGGTTCCAGGTTCGCTGCGGTACGGCCAGGCACGTTGTAGACGCACACCGGGAGCGGGTCAACCGCCCTGGCAAGCGCCATGAAATGCTGGTACTGTCCCTCTTGCGTGGGCTTGTTGTAATAGGGATTGGCCGACAGCACGGCGCTGAGCCCGTGTACGCGCTTGAGCAGGCCGGCCTGGCGCACCAGTGTCTTGGTGCAATTGTGGGTGCATCCGCCCCACACAGGGACGCGTCCCGCAGCCGCTTCGACGACGATGCGGACGGTGTTCAGCCACTCATCCTCTTCAAGCGTGGCGGCCTCACCGGTGGACCCGCAGGCCACAAGAAAGTCGATTCCTGATTCGATCTGCCAGTTCACCAGCGCCCAAAGCGCTGCTTCATCGACCGACCCATCCGCCCGAAAAGGCGTAACGATAGCTGTACCGCAACCCGTAGTTTCCATCACATCCAAGTTTATAACGAATGGACGCGGCAGTTTCCGGTGGGAATCTCGGCCCATTTGCGGCGAAGGGCAAACCCTGTAGAGTCAGCAGCAATCCTTTCGCGGGCGTTCATTGCCCCGCTGCGGGTTACATTGGAAGATGTGCGCCACGGACCACGGAGACAATCGATGAACCGCATTTCGCAGTTTTCCAAAATACACCTCGCTTCTTTACCTGCCCTGGGCCTTTTGGT
>DASRLI010000562.1:0-15529 GCA_035648535.1 Occallatibacter sp.
GCTGCGTTGGCCTCGAGGACTTGATCTTGAGGCTTGTGCACTGCTCCCGCGGAAATCGCGTGACCTGCTGCAAAACAAGGTCTTCGTCCTTCCAGGTAAGCGTGGAGGCGATGAACTTGTTTCCGGTCTTGCGGCGTGCCAAAAGAAGATCGGAAGCAACTACCTGAGCGCCTATCCAACAGATATTTTCGAACACCTGGCGCAGGGCAAGGCGGCGTGGGCGCCCTTTTACACCTACCACAAGATCATGGCCGGTCTGCTTGACATGCATCAGCTCACTGGCAACACCGAGGCACTCCAAATCGTCGAGGGCATGGCTGTGTGGGCGCAGGACTATTTTACGGGCATCAGCACCGACCAGCGCCTGCGAATTTTGCGCGACGAGTACGGCGGCATGAACGAAGTGCTGGTCAACCTAGCCGCGGTAACCAAAAAAGATCGCTATATTGAAGCCGCGCACATTTTTGAGCAGCCCGGCTTCCTTGATCCGCTGGCCGCGCGCCGCGATGAGTTGCAGGGTCTGCATGCCAACACGCACGTTCCCAAGATCATTGGCGCGGCCCGCATGTACGAAGTTACCGGAGATCGACGCTATCGGGAAATTGCCGAGTATTTCCTTGCTGAAGTTCTCGATGCCCGCAGTTACGTCATTGGCAACACGAGCCAGGATGAGCACTGGAAATCCGCCGCCGGACATCTTGAAGGAACGCTGGTGTGGACGAATGCAGAGTGCTGCGTGGCCTACAACCTAATGAAGCTTCAACGCCATGTCTTCGGCTGGACGGCGGATGCGCGTTGGATGGATGCGTACGAGCGCGCCCTCTTCAATTGCAGGCTCGGCACGCAAAACGCGCAGGGGCTCAAGCAATACTTCTTCCCGCTCGCGGCAGGCTACTGGCGCGCGTACAACTCACCCGAGGAATCGTTCTGGTGTTGCACTGGCACGGGCGCCGAGGAGTTCGCCAAATTCGCGGACACGATTTACTTCCGCCGCGACCGCGACATCTTTGTCAACCAGTTCATCGCTTCCACGCTTACCTGGAAAGACGAAGACCTTGTTTTGCAGCAGGTCACGCAATTTCCGCGGGAGCAGGGCACAACGCTCAAGGTCAGGTCTTCAAGGCCAGCGCCGCGCGCAATCCACTTGCGTATTCCAAGCTGGACCACCGAGGACGCGCAGGTGAAGATCAATGGCCGGCCGATTGAAGCGATCGCGGATCCGGGCTCGTATCTCTCCATTCGAAGAATTTGGCAGGATGGCGATACGATTAGCATCGACCTCCCAATGAAACTCCGTCAGGAGCCATTGCCCGGCGACGACTCGGTGGCTGCGGCACTATACGGCCCGCTTGTTCTTGCAGCCGATCTCGGTCGGGGGCCTGCCGATGGGCCCATGCGTGTCATTCACGGCCGGGACACAGTGCCCAAGGATCTGCCCGTGGCATCTGCCATGCCAAAAGTTGCCGGCGCACAAGATACGGACACGAAGCATTGGATTCAGGTTGAATCCGCGCCGGACCTCAATTTCACATGCTCTGGCGAAGGCCAAAAATACGATCTCATGCCGATGTACGAGATTCAAGATCAACGTTACTCAGTCTATTGGCAAACCGGGAATCCCAAACACCGGACCTAGCTTGTAAAGACATGGTTCGCAACGGTCGCTGGAGCGGAATGCGAGCAGACGCGAATTGAAAGGCGCAATCCAATGAAGTTTCGATTTAGTGCTGCGGCTGGGGCGCGGTGCATGTCGCCCGATTTTATTCGAGCCATTCCGGTCTTGCTCATCCTGTCAGGAACTGTCAGCATTGCGGCGCAGATGCCCGGCCAGAAGGCGCCGGGTCCTCCGCCTGCGCGAGTCGAGCAAACTAGCCATGGCATCCGCGCGACTGCGGGCAACGAAATCCTTGAGGTCACCGTGTGTACTGACTCGGTGATTCATGTTGTCGCGACACCCGAACCTTCGGCTCCCGCCTCTCCGCGCCCGTGGATGCTCGACGCACTGCAATCCTGCCCCGGAGCGCCGTTCACCTTCACACAAGATGCGAGAGTGGCCACCTTGAAGACCGCAAAGCTCGAGGTCACCGTCCAAATAGAGCGCGACAATCTCACTTTCCGGACAGCCGGCGGAGAATCGCTGCTGAACGAAGGCAACAGCATACCGCGCACCTATGAGCCGGTCGAGCTCAATGGCGATCACACCTACCGCGTCACGGACCGCTTTTCTCCAACGATTACAGAGGCTCTCTACGGACTGGGTCAGCATCAGAGTGGCATGTTCAACTATCGAGGAGCGACAGTAGAGCTGGGTCAAAACAACGCCGATGTGGCGATCCCGCTGTTGATTTCAAGCAAGGGCTATGGGTTGTTGTGGAACACGGCGGCGCTCACCTACTTTGACAATCGCTTTCCGCTCGATATGAAGTTGACGTCCATGGCCGGCAAGTCGATCGATTATTACTTCCTCTACGGCCCCGAGATTGACGGCATTCTCCGTGAGTACCGCACCATGACCGGCCACGCGCCCATGCTGCCGAAATGGGCCTACGGTTTTTTCCAATCGAAGGACCGCTATGTGTCTCTCGACGAGATTCGCACGATCGCGCAACGCTATCGCGAGGAGCATATCCCGCTCGACGCCATGGTGCAGGATTGGTTCTGGTGGAAGACCGAGGGCGACCCAATCTTCAATTCCAACTATCACGACGTAGCGCAAGATCTCGACGCGCTACACAAGGAAAACGTACACGCCATGATCTCTGTCTGGGGCCTGCTCGACCCCAAATCCGAAACGTACAAGATTCTGGATGCAAAGCACGAGCTCGTGGCTGGCGCGCACGTCTACGACGCCACCAACCCCGAGGCGCGCGACATCTACTGGGAGCATCTGCCCGGCAAGCTGCTGGCGCAGGGATGGGATGCATTCTGGCTTGATAGCGCCGAGCCCGAAGAATACTGGCCACACATGGGCGACGCCATCCTCAGCAGCCGTCAACTCGCAATCGGCAATGGCGCTGAATTCACCAACGTCTTCCCGTTCGAGCATACGCTTGGCGTGCAGAATCATTGGAAAGCCCAAAACCCGGGTAAGCGTGTCTTTCTGCTTACGCGGTCGGCGTTCCTGGGCCAGCAGCGCGTCGGCGCCACCGTCTGGTCGGGAGACGTCTACAGCACCTACTGGGGCTTGAGCCACCAAGTCCCTGCCGGTCTCAATTTCGCCCTGTCCGGGGCTCCATATTGGACCACCGACATTGGCGGATACTGGCCGCCCCACGACGACCCTCTAGCCGATCCCGCGTTCCAGGAGCTTTACGTGCGCTGGTTCCAGTACGGCACGTTCTGCCCGATCTTTCGCACCCACGGCCACCGGCCGCATAACGAGTTGTGGAGCTTCGACAAAGTCGAGCCCATCCTGGTGAGCTACGACAAGCTGCGCTATCGCCTGATGCCGTATATCTATTCGCTGGCCTGGAAAGTGACGAGCGAGGACTACACCATCCAGCGGCCGCTCGTGATGGACTGGCGAACCGACCCCAACACCTGGAATCTCGGCGACGAGTTCATGTTCGGTCCGGCCATCCTCGTCAATCCCGTGTTGAAGGCGAATACAACGAAACGAAACGTCTACCTTCCGGCGGCGCCTGCATGGTACGACTTCTGGACCGGCAAACTGCTCAACGGCAACCAGGAGATTGACGCCGATGCGCCCCTCGAACGATTACCTCTTTTCGTGCGCGCGGGTTCCATTGTCCCGATGGGTCCGCAAATCGAGTACGCCGCGCAGGATCCCGCAGGGCCCATCGAGCTTCGCATTTATCGTGGAGCCGATGGCAAATTCGATCTCTATGAAGATGGGGGCGACGGCTACGAGTATGAGAAAGGCGAGCACGCTGTGATTCCCATTCGCTGGGACGATCACACCGGCGTGCTGACAATCGGCGCTCGGGAAGGATCCTTTCCGGGGATCGTCGAAGATCGCAGGTTTCGCGTCGTCCTGGTTGCGGACGGGCGCGGCGTCGGCGCTGAGGTGACAGGCTCGGCGAACGCAGAAGTCAGCTACGAAGGCAAGGAAGTTCAGACAACCATCAAGTAATCTGCTGCTGCGCCGGGCCTTGCAAATCAAAATGGCCCACGCTGCGCTCAGATCTGTTTGGGGGGAAGGAAGACTAGTTATGACGCATTGCAAACTATCGCTTCTGCTGGCGGCTGTGCTGATTGCCTGGTCTCTAGCTGCCCAATCGCAATCGGCCGATCCTTGCACTGCCCTCGCGGGCCTCAAGATCGACGGTGTCGAAATCACCAAGGCCGCGCTCGTTCCCGCCGGAACTACCGTCCCACCGCCGTACCCCGGTGCTGCGGGCATTGGCCCGTTGCCCGCACATTGCCGAGTCGATGGTGTCATCAATCGCCGGCGGGGCGCAGACGGCCAGGAGTTCGGCATCGGCTTCGCTCTTGCTTTACCCGAGACTGCTTCCTGGAACGGCGACTTCATGATGCAGGGCGGCGGAGGCGGCAATGGCATCGTCTCCTATCCAGCGGGTGCGAACTACTCCGGCGACAAGTCAGCACTCTCTCGCGGATTCGCCGTCGCCAGCACCGATACAGGACACAAAGCAAAAACAGGCGCCTTCGACTTTTCTTTCATGCGCGACCAGCAGGCCTATCTCGACTTCGCTTTTCTCGCCAACGCTGAAGTCGCTGGAGTGGCGAAACAGATCATCGCAACCTATTACAGCAAACCCGCGGCGTACTCCTATTTCGTCGGCTGCTCCACTGGCGGGCGCGAAGGCATGATCCTCTCGCAACGTTATCCCTCGGCCTTCAACGGCATTGTTTCGGGCGACCCGGCCATGCGCACAGGCCTTTCCAATCTAGCCATCGGCCAATGGATCCCTGTTGCATATAACCAAGCCGCGCCCAAAGACACCTCCGGCAAGCCGCAGATCGATAAGTTTCTCACGGACGGCGATCGCGCGCTCTTCATGGACGCACTCATGAAGCGGTGCGACGCGAAAGATGGCGTCGCCGACGGCATGATATCCGACCCTCTCGGCTGCGAGTTCGATCCTGTAGTGCTCGCCTGCAAGGCCAGCCAGAAAGAAGAGTGCATCGCGCCTGAAAAAATCAGCGCCATCAAGAAGGCCTTCGCCGGACCGAAGAACGCATATGGCACTCAGGTCTATCCCGGCTTCCTTTATGACGGGGGCATTGCGATGAAGGGCTTTGTCTCAGGATTGCTGGCCATGGGACCAAGCGGCATCTTCGGCCTCTACACCAGCGCCACGGAAATCGACGTAGACCAGCTCGCGCTCCATGCCTCCGATCCACTCGTCGAGCCCGCCTCCACCAATCTCACAACCTTCTCTCTTAGCGGGGGTAAGCTCATCTTCTTCCACGGCGACAGCGATCCGTGGTTCTCACCGCTTGACACGCTTGACTATTACAAATCCCTTGCCGCAAGCAACGGGGGTGCAGACAAGGTTGCCGAGTGGAGCCGGATGTTCCTTGTCCCGGGCATGGCACATTGTGGCGGTGGGCCCGCTCTCGATCACTTCGACATGCTTTCCGCCGTCGTCGACTGGGTCGAGAAGGGGACGGCGCCCGATTCTGTTATCGCCACCGGTCAGGCATTCCCAGGCCGCAGCCGCCCGCTCTGCGCTTATCCAAAGCACGCGCAGTACAACGGAAACGGTGACACCCAGGACGCCCGCAACTTCCAATGCCAGGGCCCCGCACATCAATAGCAAGAGGTTTGCAGTCATGAGTTCCAGATCCATTCATTGCGCAGCTCTCGTGGCCGCGATGTTGCTTGCGGCCAGTGCCGGCGCATGCGCGCAGCCCACGCTTGGTCAAGCGACATCTGCTGCGGTTGCCAGGCCACTTCCGTTCGTCAGCCCCATCTTTGGCGACAACATGGTCCTGCAGCGCGGCAAGCCCGATACCATCTGGGGCTGGTCCGACCCGGGCGATACCGTCCGAGTGCAGATTGGCGAAAACACTGCAACCGGCACCGCCGGCCCCGATCGCCGGTGGCAGGTGAAGATTCAGCCGCCTGCGCCCGGTGGACCCTATACCGTGAAGATCACCGGCCATCAAAGCGCTGAACTGCACAATGTCCTGGTCGGCGACGTGTGGCTCTGCGGCGGGCAATCCAACATGGGGCTGCCTCTACGGTTCACAAAGAATGCTGATGAGGAGATCAAGGCGGCCAACTACCCCGACATTCGCTTCTTCACCGTCGGCGGTCATCCCGCCTACCACCATGTCGATGTGATCGATGGCGGCTGGCGCGTCGTGTCGCCCGAAACCGCAAGCTGGATCTCCGCCGTCGGCTTCTATTTCGCCCGAAAGGTCGAGCAGGAGATGCACATTCCCATCGGCATCGTCGTGGACGCGGTGGGCGGTACTCCGGCCGAGGCCTGGGCGAGCGCCGACGCGCTTCGTCCGCTCCATGACTTCGATGTCCCACTCGCCGAGCTCGACCGGCTGAAAGCCGAAAACGCGCCCGAATACGGCAACTACGTCATGCACTGGTACGACCAGTACGACACGGGCCAGAAGAACAATTGGGCAGCTCACGATTACGATGACTCGGCGTGGAAATCGGTGCCAATCCCCGGCGGATTCGCGGAACTGGGCGTGCCCGATACGCCGGCACTTGTCTGGTTCCGCAGGGAGATCACTCTCCCCGACCCGCTTCCTGCTGGACGCGCAATGCTCAACCTCGGCGAGATTGAGCGTATGGACACGGTCTTCATCAACGGCAAATCCGTGGGCGGCAGTGCATGGGTCGAGAACCCACGCGTGTATCCGGTGAGCGGCGCTCTCAAGGCCAGCAAGAATGTAATCGCCATTCGCGTTCTCAAAACCAAGCCCGATGGCGGTTTTCTCTCCAAGCCTGAAGATCTGCATCTCTCGCTCGGCGATCAGAGCAATATTCCTCTTGCCGGCGAGTGGAAAGCAAAGCTCAGTGTCGATGCGCGTCCACCGCAGCCGCTGCCAATCGCTTACGAGAACTGGCCTGTGATGCCGACCGTCCTGTACGAAGGCATGCTTGCGCCGATCGCCCCACTCTCTCTCAGCGGCGCCATCTGGTATCAGGGCGAGCAGAACTCACCGCGCGGCTACCAGTATCGCAAGATTCTCCCAGCCATGATCGCCGACTGGCGCTCGCTCTTCGGCCAGGGCGATTTCCCCTTCTACATCGTCAGCTTGCCCGCATTCACGATACGCAGCCCCGTTCCCGTCGACGGCGACGAATGGACCGAAACGCGGGAGTCGCAAGCGCTGACTGCGGCGGCGGTTCCAAACACCTGCCTCGCCATCACCATCGACACCGGAGACCCTGACAACATCCACGCAAAAGTCAAACAGCCAGTGGGTGAGCGGCTGGCATTGTGTGCACTAGCTAACTACTACGGAGAGCATGTTGTTTACGCCGGGCCAACGCTCGAGTCCGTAGACCGGCTGCCGGATGCGATCCGATTGCACTTCGCACATGCGGAGGGCGGCCTCGTAGTAAAGGGAACCAAGTTGGAAGAGTTTGCAATTGCGGGCGATGACCGGAAGTGGTACTGGGCCGATGCGCGGATCGAGGGCTCGTCGGTGGTCGTCTCGTCTCCTTCAGTCCCCAATCCAAAAGAAGTTCGCTACGCATGGCAGTCCAATCCGGCTGCAACTCTTTTCAACGGAGCGGGCCTGCCTGCCGGTCCCTTCCGCTCGGACAATTGGCCCGGTATGACGGAGGGACATCGGCCATATTGACGCTTCGTCGTAGTTTCCGTGAATGGCACTACGCGCTAAAGTGGATTGCCGCTGCCATATGCAAGCAATGGCAATCCCAGACCCTGCGGCGTATGAGAATTCATCTCGCCTGGTTCGCGAAAAGACGAGAGAATCCAATGGCGCCAATCTGGCAGCTTACCGATCTGGATCGCTACATCGGCCGCACTATGGCTGCTGGCGAATGTCTATTCGCTCATCGCCTTCGTGCCGGTAAACAACCGTATTAAATCGCGGGAAAAGTCCACTCCGCCTCCCGATTGGAAGACGTACCGGCGTAGATGGGATATGCATCATCGCTGGCGTGTTGTCCTCCTCACGATAGCTTTCGCGTGTCTAATCGTGGGATCCGTTAGCAAGTAGTCATCTTTGGCCTTATCCCCAAGGCCAAGGTCATTTGCGAATTCGCGGCGGAAGGCGCTGGCATCGAAATCATCCAAAATCAGGGGTTTCTCCGCTCAATGCTGGGCATGCCCTGCGTTGGCAATGCCAATGCGCTTATTGAACGCGGGTCTGGCCATCAGTGCGGGCTACTCCTCATAAAGTGCTCTAGGAGTATGTCGGGAATAGATTCCGGGCATCAACAAAAGTATTTTGTTGATGGCTAAGCTTTTCTAAAATGCTGTTTATGGGAAAGAGTTTTCGCTCCGACGACCTGAACCAGTCGCTGCTGTTGCCTCCTTCGTTGCATGACTGGCTCCCGGAAAATCACTTGGCCCGTTTTATGGTCGATGTGGTCGAAACCCTGGATCTGAGCGCGATTCACGCCTCCTATGATGCTGGTGACGGGCGGGGCCAGTCGGCCTATGCGCCGGCGATGATGGTGCGCGTTCTTCTCTACGGCTACACGACGGGGATCTACAGCTCGCGCAAGCTCCAGGCCAGGACGTTTGACGATGTGGCGTTTCGATTTCTCTCCGCCGACGAGCATCCTGACCACAGCACGCTGGCGGAGTTTCGCAAGCGGCATCTGCAGGCGTTGGCGGGGCTGTTTACCCAGGCTCTGCAGTTGTGTCAGAAGGCCGGGCTGGTAAAGTTGGGCCATGTGGCCATCGACGGAAGCAAGCTGCAAGCCAACGCCAGCAAGCACAAGGCGATGAGTTATGGGCGCATGGGCGAGGCGGAGAAACAGCTGAAGGATGAAATCGACGCGTTGTTGAAGCGGGCCGAGGCCGAGGATGCGGCCGAGGATGAAAAGTTCGGCAAGGGCCGCAGCGGAGACGACCTGCCGGCGGAGTTGGCACGGCGGGAGAGCCGGTTGGCCAAGCTGCAAGAGGCCAAGAGGGCCTTGGAAGCCGAAGCCCGTCAGCAAGCCGAGGAGAAGAAAGCGGCGGTGGAGGCCCGGATCGCCGAGCGCCACCAGCAGCAGGAGCGCACCGGCAAGAAGATACGCGGGGCAGAGCCTAAGGCGCCCGATCCGGATACGGAAACACCTAAGGCCAATGCGCAGCGCAACTTCACTGATCCGGAGAGCCGGATCATGCCCAGCGGCAGCCAGAAAGGCGCCTTCGTGCAGGGCTACAACGCGCAGATCGCCGTGGATGGGCAGGCGCAGATCATCGTGGCCGTGGACGTGATCCAGCAGACCACCGACAACCATCAACTGGCGCCGATGCTGGAGCAGACGGAGCGGAATACGGGAGCGTGGCCGCAGGCAGCCAGCGCCGATAGCGGCTACTGGAACCCGCAGCAGGTGGAGAAGATCCAGGGTCAGGGAATCGATCTGCACGTGGCCACCGGCAAGCAGAAGCACGGAGAGACCGGCCAGCCGGTCGATGGAAGCCCGGTCGACGCTGGAGAAGAACTGTCTTTGCGGGAACGGATGAAGAAAAAACTCGGGAGCGAAGCGGGACGGGACGTGTATCGAATGCGCAAGGCCATCGTGGAGCCGGTGTTCGGGCAGATCAAGGAATGGCGCGGGTTCCGGCGATTTTCGTTGCGTGGGCTGGACAAGGTTCGCGGCGAGTGGAAGCTGGTCTGCATGACCCACAATCTGCTCAAGCTGTTCCGATCAGGCTACGTGCTTGAAACGTGCTGAGGAAGACAGAAAGAAGCCGCGGCGGCGATAAAAGCCGGTGCCTGGGCGAAGGCGATGCTCAACGGCTGGCTGCTCGGCGTTTGCCTCCGTGAGCATCGACCAGAATCCGATGCCCACAAAGCCAAACCACAAAACCACTTCGGCTATCTCCGACAAACTCCTAGGGTTTGCCGATTTCCAATGGGTGACTATGCACCTGGACGAAATGTCGGCTTATCGGACAAGTGCCCCGGATACCCGTTGTGAAGCTCGCTGTCTCCGTTAGTGAATGATAAGGGAGATTATCATTCGCGAAAAAGTTTGCAGACTGCTCTGTGCTGGTCATTGGGAATTTGAAAGCCGAGTTCAGCTTCCTTATGGCGGTTCGTCGCTGCCACTGCCCGGGAAGCCCTTTTTCCCGGGCAGTGGAATCGGTTAGCCCTTACCGACTTTTCGTAAGTAGTTTCCGCCCCTGTTGGCGTCGCAAAATCCACTATCGGTTTCCAGGCCATTTCTGACGAAACATAGCGTGAGCTTTCGGGATGTATTTTCGGGGGTATTTTCAGAAAAGTGATATCTAACTCCCTTATTATGAGACGATTCGGATCCCTCCCTCTCCGCCAGCATCTTACCTACCTTCTTCAATCTAAATACAACGCATAGAAAATAAGCGACTTGCGCCGATTCTCTTTTGTCGCATTAGTCGCGATTGTCGTGCCAATTCCGTCCATTTCCCTCCATTTGCACGACAAAGAGGCGCCTGCACGACAATGGAATATCGGATTAGCCCGCCAGTCTCCCGGCGGAGCCTTAGTTTGAGGCGTTACAAAGTGGCTGTTGCAAACAACACGTTATCTCAGCTAGAGCAACCTAGAGGCTCCAGGCTCCGCAGACCATCACTACTTATGCATGAAAATCAGGCTATATTCGCTGTTTATTCGCCTATAATGATTCCATGCCCTGTGAAGACGATCGCCACCGGGTGTACATGTATTTGTTCAGGAATGGATGGCAATGCCAATTCCTGGAAGCAGATCTGAAGACTCCCCTGCCCCGCAGGCTGCAATTCACGTCAGCGGATAAGGTGGTCGAACTCGTGAATCGTGGGGGTGGGATTAAAGATCAGGAGAGCCGGCTGATACTGGATCAAATCAAGCGGGCGTTACTGGGCAGAGCAGCTTATTCCCGAATCTTACCCCGGCACTGTTAACCATCTTTCAGACTCAATGAAAGGAATGGCAGTTCTCGACGCAGGGGATTTTGGCTTCACGCCCAGCGCGCCCACCGGAAGTTGACTCTTCCGCTGCGTGATCTGGTTTGAATGAACGTCAAACTGCTCTGCAAGCTCGGCCTGTGTCTTCTCACCCTTGATCGCGGCCAAAACCACGTTCGCCTTGAAAGCCGCTGAATGGTTCCTGCGCGGACATCTGCTCTCCTCGTCACAGCCATCTTTAGCCTGCGGCTGAAAAAAACCTCTACTTATACCGCTGTCCGAATTTGCGAGGCCAGCTCTCTCTGTGAGGAGCTTCGCCGCCCTCCCGGGGGGCGCGCACAACAGGCACTTTACTTTCTTGGCTCTGAGGATCAGCAGGATCGAGTTGACGAGTGTGGTCTTACCCACACCGGGGCCGCCGGTGATGATCGCTACCCGACTGGTCAGGGTAGTCTTCAGTGCCTGTCGCTGGCTTGGGGCGAGAGTCTTTCCAGTCTTCTTCTCGCACCAGGCGACGTCAGCTTTGCGAAAGAGCGCAAGACGGCGTCAGTGATCGACCCGGGCACACCGCGTTCGGCCACGATCTGGTCCAGCGAAGATGCAACTTTCTCTCCGCCGAGAGCCATGTCGGCCAATAGCGTCAGGTACCGGCAAGAACGCCCGGTAGACGAATCGGAAGTGCGAGCCTTGCTCGAGATATGGTCCAAACTGCTCAGACGATGATGATATGTGCCACTACGCTGAGAAATGCTGATGTCCGGGATCGAGGCCACGAAACGTGCCCCCGAACTCATGCCCGGAATCGGCCGTATCGCTTTAGCCGCAGTTGCTGTTGCTTTCAAAAGCTGATTCCACGGAGGTGGACCCATGAATGAAGATCAAACCAAGGGCAGAATTGACGAGGCAGCGGGAAGCGCGAAGCGCAAAGCCGGTGAATTGACAGGCAGTACCATGCTCCAGGTGGAAGGCGCTGTTCAGCAAGTGAAGGGCAAGGTTGAGAATGCCTGGGGTAAGGCGAAAGACGCCGTCAAGGATGCAAACGAGGAAGCCGCCGTCGAACATCAAACGCGCACCGAAGTAGCGTTGGAGTGCGCAGCTGCAGAAGACAACCCCGGCAAGAAGCGATCGTAGCGGTTCGCGCTACGGCACACATCTCATTCTTCCGCGGATAAACGCCTGGCAATTCCAGCTACAACCAGCATCGAAACACACGCAAAAGAGGATTTACATGCTCGATCTACCTTCATTGGTTCGTACCGGCCGGATGCCCGTCATAACGTTGGTGCTTGTAGTGACCATGCTCTCAGGATGCAAATCCCGGCAGGATGAGGCGCTCGATCAGGCCAGGAAGCAGGCGTCTGCAACCGGCCAGGCGCAGCAGGTAGTCTCAGTAGACAAGAATGGTGCCACGACGACAACAATCGTGCAGCCCCCGACAGCCGGACAAAAGGCCGAAGCAATTACAACGACAACTGTGCCGCCAGTGGCAGGTGCTCCTATTCCCGCACCCTCAAGGCCGACGGTTTCCGCAGTGCCGGCGCCGGTTAACGCGAACATCCCGGCGGGTACCTCTCTGACAATCCGGATTGACCAACGCATCAGCGTAAAGACCAGCCGGAGTGGCGACACGTTTACCGGCGAAATCGTGGAACCTGTCCTGGCCAGCGACAATAGCGTACTGCTTCCAAAGGGCACGCTGGTAGCAGGCGTGGTAGACGCGTCACATCGGCGCGGACACTTCAAGGGCAGATCGCTGCTCGAGTTGCGGTTGACCTCGCTGACACTCAATGGAACTCAGTATCCGCTGGAGACAAAAGACCTGGCGCGCAGCAAGAAGGGCAAAGGCAAGCGTTCGGCAGCGCTGATTGGCGGAGGGGCAGGGCTCGGCATGCTGGTGGGTGGCTTGGCCAGCGGCGGCACAGGGCTCGTGATCGGTGGCCTGGCGGGTGGCGGTGCTGGAACCGCTGTTGCGGGGCTGACGGGCAACCGGGATATCGACATACCGGCGGAGTCGATTGTGCGCTTCAGGCTGGCAAACGATCTCGTGGTACGGTTAAGTTTGTAAAGCGATTTTCTCTCCTCCTTTGCATCCTGGCGCGAGTCCGCTCACGCTTCCGGCTCGATTCAAGCTAAGATACGAAGGGAACGTACACCAGTCCATTTGTGCCTAAGCCTCGCTCATCCCGATGGATTAAGATGCTCCTAAAGTCGCTCGGCCCTGGAATTATCACCGGGGCTGCAGACGATGACCCCTCCGGCATCGCCACATATTCCGTTGCCGGCGCGCAGCTGGGAACCAAACTTCTTTGGACCGCACTTCTGACGTGGCCTTTAATGGCCGCCGTCCAAATGATGTGTGCCCGAATTGGCAAGGTGACAGGGCAAGGTCTGGCCGGAAACTTCAAGCAACGATTTCCAAAATGGCTCTTGCTTGCCTTTGTCATCGCACTGCTAACCGCAAATACAATTAACATCGCCGCCGATCTTGCCGGGATGGCGGATGCGACCGCAATGCTGTCGGGAATCAATTCCCGCTGGTTTGTCGTATTGTTTGCACTTCTCATTTCGTGGGCAACGGTTCGTCTCCAGTATCAACAGATCGCGAATGTGCTCAAGTGGCTGGTGCTTGTGCTTTTGGCTTACCCCATCACTGCGTTCGTGGTGGGAGCAGACTGGGGACAAGTGGTCCAAGATACCCTGGTGCCTTCAATGCCGCATACGAGAAACGAATGGGCGACGCTGGTCGCTATCCTCGGCACCACTATCAGTCCGTATTTGTTCTTCTGGCAGGCAAGCGAAGAAGTAGAAGAAGAGAAGTCGGCAGGCCAAAGCACGCTGGCGCAGCGGAAAGGCGCTACGTCCGAAGAGCTTGCGTTGAGAAATATCGATGTCGGTGTCGGTGCGTTTTTCTCAAATATGGTCATGTTTTTCATCATCCTGACCACTGCAATCACCCTCAACCGTCACAAGATTACAAACATCGAAACCTCTCGCCAGGCTGCTGAAGCCCTCAGACCTTTTGCCGGAAAATTCGCCGGAACCCTGTTCACCCTGGGAATTGTTGGCGTCGGATTCCTCGCCATCCCCACGCTTGCGGGATCGGCAGCTTACGCCTTCGCCGAGACCCTGGGATGGCGCCAGGGGCTGAACAAGAAACTCAGACAGGCTCGTTGGTTTTATGCATTGATTCTTATTTCTACCGCAGCGGGCGTTGCGCTGGACTTTATCGGCATCAACCCTGTGAAAGCGCTCTACTGGACAGCTGTCATCAACGGATTGCTGGCGCCCTTTTTGCTGGTGGCAATCCTCATCGTCGCAGCGGACAAGAAGCTGATGCAGAACCAACCGAGTTCCCGCCTGGGGTGGGTTGTTGTCGCGATCACCACCATAGCCATGTTCGCCGCGGGCGTAGCTATGTTTGTTGTGTAGAACGGGACGATCGGATCGGGCGTCTCGGCAGTTCAGCTCGAGCGCACGCCCTGAGATTGGTGTGCAGGCCTCTCCCCGGAGGCCGCTTTGCGCAAACCGCGCACCTTCCATACCCCGTAGCAGGCGCCGGCCACTAGCAGGCCTGCGAACACGCAAAGCAGCGGGGTCGACCACTTCAGTAGTGTTCCTGACCATAGCAGCACGATCCTGCGTCCGTAGGCCACACCAAGCCACGCAATGAAGGAGTAGCGCAGGCAGCGAGCCGCGCCGTAGACAACGAGGAAGCGTATGCGCGAGACCCCAAGAGCGCCGGCTGCAAGCGCAAATGGCAGGAGCGGAATGGGCGGAGGAAGCACGGCGGGAAGAAAGACCGCGAGGATTCGGTGACGCTCGACCCATTTGACTATTCGCCCAAGATAGCGCGCCGGCACATAGTGACGCAGCGCTGTTTCGCCGCCTTTGCTGCCGACGCTCCAGGTGGTATATCCGCCCAGGATGCTGCCTGCAATGGCACAAAGTGCGAGGAGCCATGGATTGCCGCTGTGCGCCACCAGCCAAAGCAGCAACAGATCGGTGCTGCCGGGCAGAGGAAGAGGAATGACTGAGGAATCTACCACCGCAACAGAGAAGAGCCCCAGCGCACCGAGGTGCGTAAGCCAATGCGGCATTAGCGGATGATACATCCGCGCCACGGGAGGTTGAGCTGCATGTGGGAGAGAGTTGCTCATACAGTTAACCAGGCGATAGTGCTTAAAATGCGCCACGACCCCCCTCGAGGCCGTGGCGCGTTGAATTGTTTCATTGTCACATAAGTCTCAACTGCGATATCGGGATGACTACGGTTGATCAGGTGTTAGCCTGACTGCTCCCTTTTTCGAGAACCCCTGCGTTCGTTAGCGCAAGCTTCCAACCGTTGAATTGACGGGATTTCCAATCGCTTCACCGGATACGACCAGTTCAACTCTCCGGTTCTCCTGACGTCCGCTGGAGTTTTCGTTTGAAGCCACAGGTGAAGAATTCCCAAAGCCTGTTGCGCCCACCGAATTTGTCGCTACTCCCTGTGCCACAAGATACTCGCGGACCGCGCC
>DASRLI010000563.1:0-2629 GCA_035648535.1 Occallatibacter sp.
ATCACATGGATGGTGGCCTGTTCCCAGGGAATCAGCTGGCCGTTATGCCAGATTTTCGACGTTGACTGAATGGGCATGGCGGGGGTGCGACGCTCCTTAAATCGCGGTTAGCGCGTATCCATAAGGGTAGCGCGAATCCGCCGGGCGTGTCACGGAATAGGTGCTGGCGGCGTCTGCCGAGCGGCGGCCGTGTCGCAGGCTGGCGTTTTAGTGTTTGAGACTCTTGTACTTCTCTAGAAACTCTTGGAGTTGCTTTTGGGTCACGTCGACAAGGGGGGCGTCGCCGGGTGTTGGCACCCCGCGGCGTGGTTTCTGAAAGATGAAGCGGAGACCGACGCCATCATCGCTCCAGCGGACGGCTACGGCGTTGACCGTTATCGTGTGATCCGGAGTAGGTAGGCGCCAGTCGGTGAGAGTCACGTGGATAATGGTTCCTAAATACCACCGTTCACTGGTAACAATGAACATGCCATGCATGCTGATGTTGCGAATGGCGGTCGGCGCGGGACAGCCCCCATTGAAGAAGTAAGCAGCAATCCAGGGCAGATTCTCACGCGGGGACCCCCTCATTTCTTGCTTTTGGGGGGTCAGCCAGCAATAAAGCCAGCTTCTGCTGGGGATCGGTAAATCAGAAGTGGTTCCGGAGAGTTCCGCCATCGGCTCAGGAGCTGCGGCGGGTGCCGGAGTTTGAAGAGGGTGGTGCGAATGATTTCTGATATCTGCCCAATTGGTCATCTGAACCGAGGTTTTGCGACGATCGGGGAATAGATGGGAAACGCTGAGGGGTTGGGTCGAGGGTATTGTGTTCTCCAAGATGGCTGCCGCCTTGTCTCTAAGATCGCGCAAGCGGCGCAGCATTTTCTCCGGTGAACACAAGACCACTTGATCACCGACCAGGGTTCCGCTGGATGCGATGGAGTGGGTGGGAAGAGCGAGGGCGGTATCGGACGGCCAATTGGAAGTCGTCGGTTGGGTGACGGGGAAAGACTCCACAACCGTCAGAACACAGTTGTTCCGGTCAAGAAAAACGAGGTCAATTGGATAACCTACGTGATTCGCGGAGATCCCTCGAAATGGCGCTAGCCAGAGACCAGTCGATGAATCTTGTGTGAGTTTGGCGAGGGAATTGTTGAGATCTTCAGGCGAGCGGTCGTTTACCAGTACATGGGCACAAAGGAACTGCTGGCGAGTCTGGTTATAGGCGCAATAAATCTGTGGCTCCGGGGCCGACTGTTTGCCGGGCCATTGAATTACTCGAGCGTGCAGGGCCCTATTTCTGCTGTTTGGTCTACGATAATTCTCAATTTCTGACACAAGGGCCTCACATTCCTTGGCTCGCGGCATTCACTCGGAAAGGGCGATGACAACGTCCGCATGTGCAATCCAGAGCGGCCTTGGTAGTCCTCAATCTTCCTTTGTTCGCGAGGCGGTGCCAATCCACCGTTCGGGCCAAAGAGCTGCTGCGACAGTAACCTTCCCGAAATTACCGGAAGACGGACAAGTGACCAATTACCTTTGGCGGGGTTAGCGTATCGGACCCCGACCGGTACTTATACGGCCCAGGGAGTTGAGGGAGCGCCGGCGTCGGAGGCTAGCGGGTGGCGCGCGTACGGTAGCTGCTTGCCGGAGTGCACATCGTACAGGCGTTGGTGGGCGATTTTCGCAGCTTCAACCAGTTCGCTGTACGGGCGGTCGGTGACATCGACGAAACCGATATTGTAATTTTCACCATCCATGCGGCCGAGGACTGGCTCGTCTTTCCACTCGAACCAGTAGGCACCCACGAATCCTGGAATGGACGCGGCCTGTTCGAGGAAGTAGCGATAGGCCAAGCCGCGCTCGGCCTGATCCTTGGCTTGAACAAGGCCGGCGGAAAGGCCGTCTGCAGGCACGCCGATATGGTACTCGCCGATCAGAATCGGTCGATTGGATATTTGGGCGGCGCGAATGAGCTGCTTTGTAGGCTCGTATTCGTAGACATTGATGCTGCAAACGTCAAAGACCTGAGCGGCGATCAATGCCTCGTCGGCCATGCGGCCACCGAATCGGATGCCGAGGATGAGGTGGTTGGGATCGTATTTGCGAACTGCGTCGCAGACGATCTGCAGATATTTGCGGAAGCTGGCCAGAACGAACTCGCGGCGTCGCGCAGGTGTATCGTCGGAATCGAGAAATGCCTTCAAGGCGGTTTTTGTTTCGGTATCTGGGCCGGCAAGAATGAGTGAGCACAGTTCCGCCTCGCGGCCGTTCCATGGCGGCTCGTTGCCGATAAAGTAGCCGAGCACCAAAGGGTCGTTCTTGAGCGGGGTGCACTGGGTGTTGGCGACTTCGCTTATGTCGGCGGCGAAGCGGGGGGAGTAGACGTCAGGCAAGCCAAGGAAGTTGAGGCTGCGAGGCCAGCGCAGCATCACAGTGCCGGGGCGCTTGTCACCGCCGGTGGTGAATCCCCATGCACTGAGCCGCCGATTGGTTCGCTCGTTGCCGGGGCCGGCACCGAAGCCCGCGCCGCCGCCGGGAGTGCCATTGATTCCCGTGGAGAGGAAGAGATGGCCATCGGGGTCAACAAACCACCAGCGGCCGTCGATTTGCTCGACGCGGAAGTAGCCTGTGGCGTGGGCCTGTGTATCTT
>DASRLI010000564.1:0-5562 GCA_035648535.1 Occallatibacter sp.
CGATCCAACCCCGCTGAAAGAAAACAACAAAATATCCCGGGGCTCAAAAGCGAGACCTGGGGCACCCATTCTCGTGGTGCTCACTACCAGTTGGTGATGGAGCCGTCGGGGCGGAAGTAGGTTTGCGCGCGGGCGGTAACGGGCTCGGTGAATTCGGCGATTTGAGTTAGCTGCTTGTAGTCGAGTTCTACACCGATGCCGGGGCGGTCGTTGGGGTAGAGTTTTCCATCCTTGAAATCCAAACACACGGGCAGGTGCGGAAGCGTGCGGCCCTGATAGTTGTACTCCATGAGCACTGGGCCGGAGAAGGTGCCTAGCGTGTTGACGAGCGCTGCTGTGGCGATGGGGCCGGTGAAGTGGGGAACGATTCCTACGAAGTGTGTCTCGCAGAGCGCGGCGATTTTTAGCATCTCGGTGATGCCGCCGACGTTGGGGAGCGTGGCGCGAACGAAGTCGATGTCGTGATGCTCGACCAAGGTGTTGAAGTCCCAGCGATTGCCCCACTCTTCGCCGGCGGCCAGCGGGACGTTGACTTTCTGTCGCAGGATTGGCAGGTCCTGCTGGAAGGCTTCTGTACGGACTGCATCTTCGACGAAAAACGGAGCGAGGTCTTCAATCTCATTGCAGCCACGAATGGCGTCGGAAAGATCGAAGCGCTGGTGAAAGTCGATGACCCAATCGGCATCCTTGCCGACACCTTCGCGGGCAGCAGCGCACTCTTCTCGCAGGTGCGTGATGCGCTCACGGGTGTTGTACGTGGTGTTGGCTGGAAGGTCCATGGCGCCGAAGCGGAAGGCGCGATAGCCGGCTTCGATAGTGAGGCGTGCGCGGTCCTTGATGGGCATGCCGGGCGTGATGCCGGGGATGATGCCGGCGGTGTTGTAGCACTCGCAGTAGTTGCGAACCATGCCCCCGAGAAGCTGATGAACAGGGAGGTTTTGCACTTTTCCCTTGATGTCCCACAGGGCCATGTCGAGGGCTCCGATGGCGTCTGTGCGCTCGCGGCCGGCGGGGTAGAAGAAGGCGCGATTCATGTCCTGCCATAGGCGCTCGATGTTCTGCGGATCGCGGCCAATGAGGCGGCCGGCGGAGGGTGCGAGCAGATCCTTTGTGCCGCCTTCGCCGATGCCGGTGATGCCGGCGTCGGTCTCGATGGTGACGACAACATCGCTCTGGTTGAAGAGCGGCGTGGGGTTGGGCGGGTTGTAGACGCGGATGCGCGTGATCTTCATCTTCGGCAGCGCGGCGAAGGCGGGTAGAGATCCGGCGGTGGCGGCGAGGATGGTGGCGGAGAGGGACTGAAGAAATTTGCGGCGCTTCATGAGAGGGCCTCCGATTCAGGCGACATCGTAACAGAGACGGGGCAGATGGAGGGGATGTTTTGATGAGTTGGAGGGTAGTTTGGATAGCAAGATTTTGAAGCGAACTTCGGGAGACGCGGACGTGAAAAATGCAGTAAAAGTGGCCCTGGAACGTTGGTCCAGGTGGTTCTGCGGCAGCGCTAAATGGTCGCTTGGATGGTGTGTCGAAAACGCTAAACGTTCGTATAAAAGGTTGTACTTTCCTTAGGGGTTGACCTTTTTCAGGACCGAATTTGGTGAAATGGCTGCCGGGAAGGTTGCGAATCTGAGCGAAGGGTTGCAATCAATTGAACCGGGTTACGGCGATTTGGTCTCCAGTGCAGATCAAAACTGCTTAAGTGGTTGGAATTGATGTTGTTTTCCGGGGAATTCACGACTGTAGGGGTGGGGAAAGAAATGGGGACCAACAAGACCAGCAAGTCAGCCCCGCTACGCGGGTTTAGCAAGTCAGCAGGGAATATCCATAGGAAGATTAGTGGTTTTTCGGAGAGTCGGTTGCAGGGGCCGGTTCAATGCTCTCGAGGCAAACCTGGGCATCCCTAACACTAAAGGGGTGGATGAGGGAGAACGGGGTTCAGTTAGTGTTCTTCTTGTCTTCTGAACCATTGAGCAGGAGAGCGGGCCAGGAACGTATTGGCGAAGCAGAGCCCGCATCCCACCAGATTTGTGTTGTCTTCGGTTCTTGCTGAATCGGCTCTGAACTTTCCGAGGGTTTTCTCCGGCACTTGGCGGAGTTCGCTGGAAGGAACAGGGGCGCAAATTCGCAGTTTAGAGGAGACACAATGAAGAGCTGGAAATTGTTCGCTGCCATCACGGCTGTTGGCGCCTTCTTGCTGGCCGCAGCACCCTCACAAGCAAAAGCGCAGGTCAACATCACCATCGGGATTGGTGCGGCACCGATGTGCCCGTATGGGTATTTCAACTATGCTCCGTATCCGTGCGCGCCGTTTGGCTACTACGGTCCGCAATGGTATACGAGCGGCGTGTTCATCGGCGCGGGGCCGTGGTTTCGCGGGCCTGTTGGGTTCCGCGGATATGTGAATCACGACTTCGATCCGCATTTTGGATACCGGGGACCGCTGCCAGGCAGGGGCGAGCATGCCGACTGGGGCAGGCATCGCGGCTGGGACAAGCAGTTCAAGGGCAACGAAGCGCACCAGGAATACCGGCACGATAACGGAAACCACAACGGCCAGTACAAGGATCATGGCGACCACGGGAATGGGCATGACAATGGGCACGGAAATGACCATGGCAACGGCCGCGACAAAGGAAATGGTCACGGGAATGACCACGGGCACAATTAGTTTGCGCGGATGGCTGGGGGTGTTGAGAATTCCCAGGTCTCAAAAACGAGATTTGGATGGCCCGTCACCCGGCAACTCGGTGATATAGACTTCGGGGCAGGCTGTTCGAAGCCGCGATTTCGAAAGTTCTCATGCCCCCGGTCATTCAAGTCTCCGGCGTTCGCAAGACCTACGGTTCAACGGTAGCCGTTGAGGAGGCGTCTTTCGAGGTCAAGGATGGGGAAATCTTCGGTTTGATCGGCCCCAATGGAGCGGGAAAGACCACCACAATGGAGTGCATCGAAGGGCTTCGCAAGCCCGACCGCGGCACCATTGCAGTTCTTGGCCTCGATCCCTTCAGTCAGGTCTACAAATTGCAGGAGCGCATCGGAGTGCAGCTGCAGCAGGCACAGTTGCAGAAGCGAATAAAAGTCTGGGAGGCGGTCGACCTGTGGGCATCGCTTTACCGGAAGAAAGCAGTCGATGGTGAGCGCCTGCTGGAACAGCTCGGCCTTTCCGATAAGCGGAGTTCCTGGTTCATGGACCTTTCCGGAGGTCAAAAGCAGCGGCTGTTTATAGCCCTTGCGCTGATCAACGATCCGGAAGTTGTGTTTCTCGATGAGCTGACCACCGGGCTCGACCCACAGTCACGTCGCGCGATCTGGGATCTGGTGCGCGGCATTCGCGAGCGCGGCAAGACAGTTTTCCTGACAACGCATCTGATGGAAGAAGCCGAGCGGCTATGCGACCGCGTGGCCATCATGGAGCACGGTCGAATCATCGACATCGACACGCCGGAAGGGCTCGTGGCCCGACATTGCCCGCAGCGGACTGTCGTCCTCGATACTGAGAATGCGACCGCCAGGGAGCCGTTTCAGCAGATCTCAGGAGTTGAGTCGGTGACCTGCATCGACAAGCGATTCACGATTCGCGGCCGCGGCGACGATTTCGTTACCGAGGTGATTCACTGCCTGTCGGAAAATCGGATTCGAGTCACGGATTTCCGGACAATTCTTCCCAACCTTGAGGACGTATTCCTCAAGCTGACTGGTCACTCCATACGCGAGTAGGAAAGACAATGATGCTGCGTGGGCTCTGGAAGCTGACTTGGATTGAGATCAAGATCTTTCTGCGCGAGCCGCTTGGCGCAATCGGCACTATCGCTGTTCCGGTGCTGCTCTTCGTTGTGTTGGGTCGCGTGACCAACCACAAACTTGCGCCTTCCTCATTGACCAGCAGTGGACTTTCCGGCGCCGGTCTCCCGGTTCTTGTATCGCTTCTGATTGCCATCAGCGCGGTGCTTTCACTGGTCACCATCATCTCAATCTACCGTGAAGGCGGCATCCTAAAGCGGCTTCGGGCTACGCCGCTTCGCCCCTACACAATCCTCACCGCCCACGTGATCGTAAAGTTGATGCTGACGGCGGCAACCCTGGCTTTGATGTTGATTGCGGGCAGGCGTTACTTCCCGGCCGGCGTCCATGTTCCTTGGTTCTCCTTCACCTTTGCGCTCATGATCAGCACATGGAGCATTCTCTCGGTCGGGTTTCTCATTGCCAGCATTGTTCCTACCGCGCGCTTTGCGCAGCCTATCGGTGCAGTCATTCTGTATCCCATGCTCGCAGTCTCGGGACTGTTTGTGCCCGTTGAGGCGCTTCCGCCAGCGCTGCATGCTGTGGCTCGTACGCTGCCGCTCACCTACGCTGTGAATCTGCTGAAGGGAATCTGGAATGGCGACGGATGGTTCACCCACACGGGCGATGTTGCGGCGATGACTTTATTGTTTCTCATTTGCACGGTTCTCTCGGCAAAGGTCTTTCGCTGGGAGTAGGCGCCCCTGCGCCGGCGTCGTCCCCTCGATAGAGGAAGCTGCTGCCACCCAACCGCGCGCGCGTCGGAGAGGCTGGCTTCTTTCCGGTCGGATCTCCGCCAAACCGAATATTTCTACCTGGTTTCTGCCAAGTGGGCACCCTGAATTGTGTGATCCGTGGCCCAACCCCAGGCCCTGCTCCCCCAAAACTGTTGGTCCTGCTCCCCCAAAGTTGCTATGGTTTACCAGCTCATCTCGCTTCTATCATCCCAACACAGTCAAAAGTAGGCCTCCCACGCCGTGCACGTGTCCCCGGCGGGATTAAGACACTGAATGCGCCGTTCTTCTGGAGTTGCAATTGCCGTTGCCGTCGGATCGGTCGCCGTTGTGGCGCCGATCTGGATTTCGATCCAGCTCGCTTGGAACGAGGCGCTGGCCAACGCCAAGTCCAGAGTTCAAAACCACGCCAGCCTTCTGGTGCGCCGCAGTGAAGAAGCGGAAAGCCAGCTCAAGGAAGCAAAAAGCCTGCTCAACGCAGTCCACTTCCCGCCCTGCTCCCCTGAGGAAGTGGCTCTCATGCAGCAGCTGGCGGTGACTTCGAATTACATTCAGGCCATCGGCCGCGTTTCCTACAACCAGCTCACCTGCAGCTCTCTCCGCGCCAGTGCCCCCATCGATATCGGGCCCGCCAACCTGATCACCGAGAACGGAGCCGAAGAACGCTTCAATGTGTGGATCTTCAAGGCGCAAACTCACCCGCTCCTCGTCATTTCAGAAGATGGCCTCGCGTTCATCGTCGACTCTTCGCTCATGGAAGACTTGCCCAATACAGGACCAGGCATCACCGTTGGCATCTTCGTTCCGTCGCAGCGGCAACCTGATCTGATCTCCACGGCAAACGGCGGAATTCCCACTTCCTGGCTCAGGACAATTCCCAAGGGAAGTTCAACGACATTTCTTGACGACGGATATGTGGTTTCCGTCGTCCGCGCGCAACAGGCCGATATCGCGGCTGTGGCAGCCTACCCCAGCATCTACATTGGGCAGCAGCTCCAGCCCTTCGCGTTCATTTTTATCTCCCTGGGCCTGATTTGCGCCTGCGGCC
>DASRLI010000565.1:0-4111 GCA_035648535.1 Occallatibacter sp.
GCCGTAAACCAACTTGTCAGCCGGCGAATGGTTAAGCAGCAGCAAATGCACTGGACCGAGCGAGGCGCCCACTTGCTGTTACAGGTCCGCGCACAAGTGATGAACGGCGATCTGCGAAACACTTTCAGACGCTCTTTATCCAGGTATGAAAGCGGGATCCGAAGACCCCATTCAGCTCGTCGCCTGAACTCAAGTTGGCTGGCGCGGGGAAGCGGAAAGAAATCCTCCACCCCCCGTTTTTTTAGAGATTCGAGAGGCACCAAAGCGTTAAATCCTGGGGGTGCGGGGGCAAAGCCCCCGCCTGCGGCGCCGGCACCCAAGCTTCTTCTGATGTACGGGCGCTCTCTCATAATGCATCGGCAACGCTGCGTAGCATGTCTGTGCAAGAGTGAACCGGCTGCGAGGATCAGTTAGGTGCGGACGTATTTTGCAAGCAGGTCGTCCATGTCATCGCCGACGCCATATCCCAGATTGTGGCTGATGGTGCTCACGCGGTCCAGCCGGGCGATCAGGGCGTCGCGGTCTCCTGCAGATATCTCACGAGTGGCCTTGAGGGCCTGTTCGAACATATGGACCAGAGCGTCGAAGTATCCTTCATCCTGGTAGCCCACATCGTTGGAGAAGCCAGCCGCACTTTCGCAAAAAGACACCATCAGTTCTGCGAGTCCGGCAGGTTCGCCAACCGCCTTTCGGTAGCTGGAGATGGCCTGTTTGGCCTTTGCAACAGAAGTATCCTGGTTACGCAACACATTCGGCCAGAGCCAGCGGTCCAGTGTTTCCTTGTAGGGCTTCAGAACATCCTCGCCCAAGCCAAAGCGGGTGTGAAGGAAGGTCTGATTATCTTTGTGGGCAGCATAAAGATCCTGAATCAGGCCCATTAAGTTTATCCGGTCAAGGCCTGCGAGCTTTGCCTTAACATCTGTCCATGTGGGCTGCGATCGTGGATGTCGTCTCGTCATGGGAGTTTAGATTCTTACTGGTTGGCGAACGAATCAAATGCCTGGTATGCGTAGATCAGAAGCAGTACCCCTGAGCCACCCAGTAATGCCAGTCCTTGATGGCTTCGTGGGTTGATTCATCCGGGTCGATAGCAGTTAGTTGAGAGAGCGGAACAGCCTTGGTGCGGCCCTGCCATCGAATCAGCACAAGCATGTCGCTGGAGCATGTGTCTTCAGTTGCCAGACCTCGAACTTCGACAGATTCGCCTCTGCGCAACGGTGAGGTCATTTTGGGGGCGATGCACTTTGCCTGGAACGGGAAGCTGATCTTATCTTCCAGATAGTAGTACCAACCCATGGCCTGCTCTTCGGGTCCATAGGCATCCACGATGATTTCCTCGAGGATGCGCTCTTCACGAACGGGATCGCGTTTCGGTTTTGCCATGCCAGTCTACGGCTGAAGGAGTTGGTGGATACGGGAGAAGCGCAGCAACTCTTCCGCGCCCATCACTGGATTTTCGAGCCAGGGCTCATCTTCGTCCGGGTCATCGAGTTCGTCCAGATCGTCCATTTCGAGATCAGGATCCTGGGGAGCGAGATACTTTGTTTTCTCCAGGCGATCAAGATAATCGCGGATCACTTCGGCTGTAAAAAGCCGCTTGATCTCCCTGATAAAGTCCGGCACCTCCGCGGCGAAAAGGGGATCCTGCTCCGCTGCCCTCAGGAAGGAGAACAGCTTCTCACCGATGAGATAGTCCAGAGCGTTGCTTAGGCCGAAGTGGTCGCGGATATCTTCGGTCGCCGCGCATTGGTCGATCCAGATTTTATGGAACTCCGTAGTCGAACTGCTCATGATCAAGTCCTTTCATCCAGGATACGGCGCACGGAGGTGCGTCCGATTTGCAGGCGCCGGGCGATCTCGGATTTGCTAAGCCCGGAGCCGCGTAGTTTGCGGATTTGATTGGCGTGCTGTACTGCCGTTGCGGGTCGGCCCAGACGTTTGCCGTTCTGCCGGGCATGAGCAAGCCCAGCCCGCACGCGTTCCCCCAGGATCTCGCGCTCGAAGGCGGCGAAGACCGCCAGCAACGCGGCCATCGCACGACCGGCAGGCGTGGTCAGATCCAGCGCCTCGGTCAGCGATACGAACCCGACGCCCAGATGCTCGAGTTCCTGCATTGTGGCCAGCAGATCGGTGACAGATCTTCCCCAGCGGTCCAGTCGCCACACCACGACCACATCGATCTCTCGGCGCCGCGCAGCTTCCAGCAGCTTCTCACGTAGTTGCCGTTGTATTGCTCCGGAGCCGACTTCCTTTACCTGCATGGCGACAGTCCAGCTGCGCCGGGCGGCATACTCGCGCATGGCACGGTTTTGCATGGGCAGCGTCTGCTGATCCTGAGTGGAAACGCGGGCATAGAGGCCCGCGCGGATTGTTTTGGCTGTCTTTTGCCCCTGGCCAAAAACCTTGCCGGATTTCTTGATGCCGGACCCTTGTTTTACGGGCATTTCACGAGGCTCCCCGCGCATGGCCGAAGACTATCCTTTCCGGCCATGTTGGGATTCATCATAACTCAGGAAGATGCGCAGTCCGTGCCAGAGTCTCGCGATAGTTCCATGGCATCCAGTCCGGGGAGTGGACGGCCAGCTCCCGACAGCAAACTTGCCAATCCGGCCGAGCGGTATCTTGTGACCACCTTCTGCTATGGATTCGACTTCGGTCCGACACAAACCTCGCGTTCGATCCGTGGTCTCGACCGGCGACAAGTAGCCTTCGTCAACCAGCGGCACGTCACCGAAGACAAGCTGAACGAGGCGATCACGACGGTCATCAACGGGTACAACCAGTTTCCCTTGCCGAAGATCTGGGGTCTCGGCAAACATGCCTCCGCCGACGGAACCAAATGGGACCTTCACGCCCAGAACCTCATGTCCGAGTACCATCTGCGTTATGGCGGCTACGGCGGAATCGGCTACTACATGGTCTCGGACATGTACATCGCTCTCTTCTCCCGGTTCACCACCTGCGGCTCCTGGGAAGGCCACAACATCCTGGACTATCTGGTCGAGAACGACTCGGATGTGCTGCCGGATACGATCCACGCCGACACGCAGGGCCAGAGCGCGGCTATCTTCGGGCTCGCGCATCTGCTTGGCATTCAGCTTCAGCCCCGGATTCGCAACTGGAAAGGACTTCACTTCTTCCGCTCCAGGCGCGAACTGCGCTACGAACACATCGACCTCCTGTTTTCCAAGACGATCGATTGGGATCTCATCGAAACCATGCTGCCGGAGATGCTGCGGGTCGCGGTCTCGATCGGGGCTGGCAGGATCAAACCCTCAACCATCCTCCGCCGGCTGGCAACCTACTCGCGAAAGAGTAAACTTTATCTCGTTTTTCGGGAACTGGGTCATGCTGTCCGTACAGGCTTTCTGCTCGACTACCTTTCCGATATTGAGTTGCGGCGGCTGATCCAGACCGCGACCAACAAGAGCGAACGTTTCAATCAGTTTCTCCAGTGGGTCGCCTTCGGCGGTGGCGCGCTGGCCGCCGAAGGGATTCGCGACGAGCAGCGCAAGTTCATCAAATACAACCACCTCGTCGCCAATCTCTTGATCTTCCACAACGTTGTGACCATCAGCAACGCACTGGAACGGCTGGTCGCAGAGGGGTATGCATTGGACGCGGACCTCATCGCTTGCTCCAGCCCATACCTGACCGGGCATCTCAACCGCTTTGGACGCTACGCCCTCAACCGGGACAGAGTGCCGGAACCGCTCGACAGCGTTCGGGAATTCAGAACGCCCCCACGCGGAGAAAGGAACCCCCGAACAGCCCAGGTCGCAGTGTGACAATCCAACTCGAATCCTTACCGTGGGTGTTATGGGCATCGAGTGCGAGCACCGCGTCCTCGGTCGTGTCATCTCCAACAGCAACCCGGCTAACAACCGCAATTACGAAACGACCGACGGCATTACCGCCGTATACAACGGCAAGCAATCGGCCGTCGTCGCTCTCACCCCATTCCTCACGCCCAGCACCGGCCCCGGGTACTCGCTGCAAACAGTTCTGGCGCATGCGAGCTCCGTTTCCATTCCAGTCGCCGGAACTCCCCCGGCGTTCTAGTGTCATTCCATCCGGGCAGTCGAGAGGCTGCCCGCTCACAGTTCTCGGT
>DASRLI010000566.1:0-3706 GCA_035648535.1 Occallatibacter sp.
CGGCCACGCAGGTTCTATGGCGACGATTCATGCCAGCACCGCTGTCAAGGCATTGCGCCGTTTCGGTGAGCTTGCGATGCGGGCGCACCAGCAGGCCACGCGCGACGACATCGCCGCAGAGATTGCGGAGTCTGTACAGATCGTCATCCAAGTTCAACGCTACGCCGAGGGGCGGCGCATCTGTGAGGTCATCGAAGTTCGCGGTTACGATCGCGCACAGAAGGTGTTCCTCTTCGATACCGTCTACGACATCCACCATGCTCATACGACCGAGCACAACGCAGCTCTGTCGCACCACACCGCCCCAGGGGAGCCAACACGCCATGCCACTGCTTGAGATCACCGCCAGCAAGAAGATCACCGCTATCGTCGCGCTCGAAGATTCGACCGCCAAACAGATCGACCAGTACGCCACGTTCACCAAAGGAAGTGCCGACGACGTTGTCAACGCCGCGCTCGAATATGTGTTCGGCAAAGACAAAGACTTTCAGCGATACCGCGAGGAGAACGCGAATGCCAAGCCTCTTATCGCGTTACGAATCAAGCGCCCAGTTGTCACCGCCGCGAAGCCTGCAACGAAGCCAGCCGAGCCGAAGCCAGTAGCAGCAGCCGTACCAGTGGCAGCACGTTGATGATCCTCGCCCATGCGCGAATCTGTTGAGGGGTGGAAACGGTGCTACGCACCGGATGAATTATGACACTCCATCCCTCCGAGGGTCGTGCTGGGTGTACCCAAGGACACCTGCATCTGCCTGAATAGATGCAGTTACTTACAAGCGTTGGGTGTCCCTACGGACACTCAAGGACACCCAAGGACACCAGTCCTGAAAGGAAGAATATATGCCACTTCTGAGCGAAGATCAGATCACCGAAGAAGCCACGAAAAGAGCAGGCTTTCGCTTGGTTGGGGTCACAACCAAGCTCAGCCCGCATGAGGTGGCGGACGTTGAAAGGCTTGCCAAGAAGCGCGGGCAGCCCCGTGGAGAACTCATCCGACAACTCATTCTTACCGAGCTGCGCCGCAGCGACGTTCCGCCGACCGCCAGCGCAGAGTTGAGCGAGATCGTGGGGGTTCGGCTGATGCTGACGAACCTCCTGAAGCCGCTTACAACCGGCCTCAAGATCACGCCCGAGGTGTTCGACGGAATCATGGTCGAAGTCAAGAAGCGGAAGACGGCACTTGCCGTTGAAACGAAGCAAGACCTGGAGCGTGCGTGATGGCAAGTCAACAGTGGGGCCGTAAAGAAACGGTCATCTTCCCGCCGCATTCCGCGATCTACACCTATGGCGCAATCTTCCTCGCGTTCGTGATGACCGGGTGCTTCCTATATGTCCGCTTCACCTACGGACAGACTCCTTTGCAGCAGTTCTATACGCCGATCTACGCGCGCGCGGCGGTAGGCGCAGCCCTAAACAAGAAGGACAAGTCCCAACTGCTTTACGTTGGCGACGGCACCAGGATGGGAGAACTCGCCGTCGAAGCCGACGTGCAACAAGGCACGACTCCCGCCCCCGGTGGCAAGCATATTCCGCTTGCACTTTCGAGCGCGGCGGCAGGGCGCGGACTCCGCGCCCTCTATCGCGGGCCGGAGCAACCGTACCTCGACAAGCCCCTTTACGAGTACCTGAAAGCCAGAGTCTTCCAGGGCGACCGTCTCTGGGACATCTACAAACTTCCGCTTCTGTTTGGCTTCCTTTCGTTGCTCGCCCAGCTCCCACTTTCCATACGGAAAGACATCAAGCGCCGGAAGCAAATGAAATACGGACGGCTGCTCAAAGGCCCCGTAATGCTCACGCCCAAGGAGTTCAATGAGACGGTCCAGGGCGACGGCATCGGATTCAAAACAACCGAAGCCAAAGAGATGATGCGGATACCGCGACAGGCCGAAGCACAGCACATCGAACTCATGGGCGACACCGGGGCCGGAAAGACCAGCCTCATTATGCAGATACTCCGTCAGATTCAAGAGAGGGGTGAAATGGCTATCGTCTACGACCCAGCCTGCGAGTTTATTCAGAGGTTCTACGATGCTACCCGTGAGGACATCGTGCTCAATCCTTTGGACGCCCGCTGCCCCTATTGGGGGCCATCCGAGGAGCTTCGCCGGAAGGCGGAAGCTAAGGCGATTGCCGCTTCTCTTTACCAGCCGACCAGCGACAAGAAGGGTGAGTTTTTCACCGAGACTCCGCAGAAAATTTTTGCCCACCTTCTCACGTTTGGACCGACGCCGACGCAGTTGGTCGCATGGCTCTCCAACCCGGATGAGATCGACAAACGTGTATTCGGAACGGAGATGGCGGCCATGATTGCGAAGGGCGCGCAACAGCAGCGCAACGGTGTTCTGGCTTCACTCGGCCTGGTAGCGGACAGCCTACGGATGTTGCCCACCAAAGAGCAGTCGAAGACGACTTGGAGTGCTACGGAATGGGCCGAGACGCGCAAGGGTTGGATCTTCATTACCTCCAGCGCGACCGAGCGCGAAGCTCTCCGCCCTCTTCACAGTCTTTGGATCGACCTCTTAGTTTTGCGGCTTCTGACCGCCCCGCAGGGCACCCAGAAACCAGTGTGGTTTGTATTGGACGAACTGGCGAGCTTGCAGCGTCTTCCTCAGCTCCACACGGCCATCACCGAGAACAGGAAGAGCCAGAATCCTCTCGTCCTGGGCTTCCAAGGCAAGGCCCAGCTTGAGGTGATCTACGGCCATCTCGCCGAGGTCATGCTCTCGCAGCCCGCCACCAAAATCTTCTTGAAAACCACCGAGCCAAAGGCGGCGGAATGGGTGTCGAATGCCATCGGCAAGATCGAGATCGAGCGCATGAAAGAGACGCACTTCGACGGCACACGCTCCGGTAAGAACTTCACCTTGGACCGTCAGGTGGAGCCGTTGGTCATGGACTCCGAAATCTCCGGACTTGAGAACCGGCACGCCTTTCTCAAGCTGGGAAACAACGTCGCCCGCTTCCATTTTGAGTACATGGACTTGCCTCAGAGGATTCGCGGCTTCATAGCCCGCGATATGGAAGATGATGCGCTTGGCTTCGATCCAATCACTCTTGTGCCGAAGGCTCAACCGGCCAGTGAGCCGGAGATTGACCTTGAAGCCGAGGTGCCAATAGTGAAGGAGACTGTCTCGCCGAAGGTTGAAAAGGTCGCCGTGCCGGTGCCTCAAAAGCCAACTGAAGAGGAGGTTGCCGTGGCTGAGAATATCCCGGATATTCCCGAGATTCCCAGCGAGGTCGAGAGCGAGCAGGGACTTCAGACCACGATTAATTTCAACGGGAGTTAGAGGGTCGTATGCTCACCATCTCGAAGCCAATCAGCTCCGGCCAAGCGCAGACATACCACGCCAAGGAGTTCACGTCTGCCGAGCAGAACTACTGGAAGCAGGGCGACACGATTCTCGGAGAATGGCAGGGGCAGTTGGCCGACAAGTACGGCCTTACTGGAGCCATAGACGCGCAACATTTCGCCCGTCTCAGTGAAGGACAGAATCCCCATACCGCCGAGCAGTTGGTCCAACACCGGAAGGCCCAGGAGTACACCACCGCAGACGGAACTACCGTGAAGCCGGTGGAGCATCGGGCGGGATGGGATGCGACATTTTCCGCCCCGAAGTCCGTTTCGTTGACGGCTCTGGTCGGAGGCGATGATCGTGTCCGCGAAGCCCATCGTCAGGCTGTGACCATCGCTCTTACGGAGCTGGAG
>DASRLI010000567.1:0-2644 GCA_035648535.1 Occallatibacter sp.
TTGTCAGCGTGGTGTCAATCGGAGAACTGCGCCGCGGCGCAACGCTTCTGGTGCAAGGTTCCGCCCGCCGCTTGCAGCTGGAGCAGTATATCGAAATCAAAATCCCGGTTTTGTTCGGGAAGCGTGTTCTTCCCATTACGCAGGCCATCGCCGAGCGTTGGGGCGTCCTTGACGCCGGGCGGCAGGCGGCAGGGCAGCCGCTTGGCATCGCGGACGGCATGATCGCCGCAACCGCCATTGAGCATGATCTTACGCTCGTCACCCGCAACGTGAAGGACTTCGCGGGCCTCGGTGTAACGATCTTCAATCCGTGGGAACTTCCGTAGCCCCCGCCCGTGTTTCTATGCGGCGCGAAGAGCCGCGCAAATTTCTTCCGGCCCGCTTCCCTGCCCCGGTCCAAAAGACAGGCGAAGAACCTCAGCAGAAACGCAGGCGGCAGCCGGTTACATTCCGGCGCCGCTCCGATGAATGGGAGACGCCGCCGGAGATGTTCGCCGCACTCGAGGGTGCTTAACAGTTTTGGGGGAATCGTGCAGGTTTATGGTTTTGTCCGGTTGTTTTGTAACTCAACTTAAGTCCTGGCGCTTATAAGACAAAACAGCTACATAATGTTTTATGGAAGGCAGGACCGCTCTGGTGCGGCCGGAACTGGCCGAGCAAGGGTCACAGTTTATGCTGCTCGAGCGGGGGGTAGAGCAGGAGTACCGCCCGTTGATGCTGGCCGAACTACAGCGCAGGGTCGACACAATAGCGCAGACGGCGCAGGCCACGGAGCCTGCGTGCCCGCGTTGCGGCCAGACCATGCGCCGCAAGGATACGCGATGTGTATCGTGGCTGGCCCGGTTTGGAAAGCTTCGTGCGCCGGTTTCACGTTTCGTTTGCCGAGCCTGCCATGTGCAGTGTCGGCCCCTGCTGGACCTGCTGGGCGTGGAACCGGGCCGGATCAGCGGTTCTCTGGCCCGGCTGCTGGCGCTATTGGCGGCGGTGGCCCCCTATCCGCGGGCAGCCCGACTGGCGTGGTTGCTTTTGGGGGTGGACGTCAACGCTATGGGCGTCTGGCGTGCGGCGCAGCGTTTAGGGCAAGCGGCGGCGGATTACGGCGAGGGGTTGAGCGCGTATCACGCCGACAGCCGCAGCGAGGCCATCGTGAACCCGGATGCCCCGCAGACCGTGGTGCTCAGCGTGGATGGCTGCGCGCTGGGAATGCAGATACGCGCCCAGCGGCGGCACCGCAAGGACGGTGAGAAATTGCCGCCGTTGGCCGCCGTTGCCGACGGCCATTTCCGTGAGGTCAAGACTGGGGTCCTGCTGCTGCTGCCGGATGAGCGTGTCGAAACATCTCCGGGGCGCCATTCGCTGGTTCGGCGGTTCCTGGTCAGCTGTCTCGGGGATGCCGACGCGATATTCCACCGGCTCTACGGGCAACTGCGGGAGTTGGGCTGGATGGGGGCCAACACAACAGTGGTGATTGTGGGAGACGGTGCCGAATGGATCTGGAACCGAGCGACCTGGTTCATTCGCCGGTGCGAGATTCTCGACTTCTGGCATGCACTGGAACATGCGTGGACGTTCGCCCGCCTGCGCTACGGCGACGGGTCGGCGCAGGCGGACCGCTGGGTACATCAGATCGCCGAGGATCTGCGCGCCGGTAAAGTGCAGGACGTCATTGCGCGGCTGAAGCGTCTGCATCCGCGAACAGCCGAGATGCGCGAAAGCCTTGCGGGACTTATTCGTTACTACAGCGAGAACGCCAGCCGCATGCGGTATGACGAGTACCTCAGGCTGGGTTATGGCATCGGCAGCGGCGCGGTCGAAAGTGCGCATAAGCAGGTGATTCATGCCCGCCTGCGGCAGGCCGGAATGCGCTGGAGCGAGGCTGGCGCACGCCGCCTGCTGGCATTGCGCCTGTTATTGCTGAACGACAACTGGACCTTGCTGGATCGCATGCGGATGTCTTCGCTGGCCTGAGCCTGACTGCCTCCGGGGCGCCGGGCCGTTGACCGGCTGAAAGCGTTGCGGCATCCTCAAGTTATGGCGCGCCATTCACCTGCCGCAATCCCCACAGACCTTCGCCCGCGACTGGAAGCCGCAAGGCTGGATCTGCTGGCGCTGTTTCGTGCACTGGACCGAATGGATCTGACCCCCGCCGAAATACCCCAACGCCTGATCCGGCAGCTGTTTGAACTCGATGCCGACTATGTGGAAGCACTCTGGGGGCTAGATCAGCCGCCGGGGAAACTCAGTCTGACTGCCATGCTGCGCGATACCCTCGCCGCACTGGAACAACTACCCGAAGCCTGCCTCCCGGCTCCGCAGCAACCTCCCACCAAGGTCTCACGCCACTCTCTCGCAACTGGAAGTCTCCATCCGCACCAACCTCAATCCGGCTGAAGCCTACAATATGGTCCCAGGGCGCGATCCCCAAAACTGTTAAGCACCCCTGAGCCACTGAGCCACTGAGCCACTGAGCCATGGCAGCGCGCCAGTCGCTCATGTAAGCTCAAGAAATCGCGGCCCCCGTCTGGAATTCGCAGCGGGTTGCGAATTCTGCTGCGCGCGGCGCGAGAGGCTCCATCACTTGACCAACTAGTGTAGTGTCTTTCAAATAACTAGACATAGTCCGTGAGTCGGGCTATCCTGGGTC
>DASRLI010000568.1:0-4546 GCA_035648535.1 Occallatibacter sp.
GTTCTCGCCGTGCGCACATGGAGATCCATGCTCCTCGACCGCATCTTCGGCCGTGCCGCCGAGCTCGGGTTTTACTTCCTTTTTGCGCTCTTTCCCACCCTCTTCAGCGCGAGTTCCATCCTCGGCCTAGCCGCGCAGTCCGCCCACCAGTTCTACGGCCGGCTTCTGGACTACCTCACCCTTGTCATTCCCACGGCCGCCCTCGGCGCGGTGCTGAAAACATTCAATGAAACCACCGCCGCGGCCAGCTCCGGCAAGCTGACATTTGGCCTCATTGCTGCCATCTGGTCCGCTTCGGTCGGCATCTCTGCCGTCCAGGACACGCTCAACGACGTGTACAAAGTTGAAGACCGCGGTTCCTTCTTTGTCGCCAGGATATTTGCTATCGCGCTCACTATCGGCCTCACCGTCATCGTCACCATCGGCCTTGCATCCCTGCTAGGAGGCGACTTCCTCGCCGCGCTGGCGCATCGAGCCATCCACCAGGATCTGCTCGCGGCCGCAGCTTCCATCACGTCGAGAGTGATCGGCTGGTTCGTTGCAACGGTTCTTCTCACCCTGGCCTTCGCCGTCATCTACTACTGGGCGCCGAATGTCAAAACCCGCTGCTGGCATTGGCTCACGCCCGGCGGCGCCATCGGCATCGCCGGCTGGCTTCTCTGCTCCCTGGGCCTCCGCATCTACCTCCATTACTTTCCCAGCTTCTCTCTTACCTACGGCTCCCTCGGCGCGGTCATCATTCTGCTCTCGTGGTTTTACATCACCGGCCTCATGCTGCTTCTCGGCGCCGAGATCAACAGCGAGATCGAAGCCGCCGCCGCCGAGATGCGTTTCGCCAGCGCTTCAAATCTGACCGTCATCCGAGAAGATCGGCAAGCGTAATTGACGTCCGTCCGCACCGCCCGCGCCGGTCATTTTTAGCTTTGCACTTCCGCCCGCACTTGTTAGATTCGCAGTCATGCCGTGTGCCCTCAAAACGATTTTCGGGGTTCGGGCGGATGACCGGAATTAACCGGCCAATTTCTTTGAATCGCACAAATGTGAAATCGCTTGATGTAGCGCAGGCGGCATCCGCATACAGAACCCCGCTTGACGCAGCGATCGTAAACGAATCGGGCCGCGTTTCGACGCGGCTCGCTCGCAATGTTCGCAAAGGTTCAAAATGAGAACGCGCATTGCGCAAATATGCGCCGCGCCGCAGAACCTGAGCTGAAGGCACCGCCGACCAGGCTGGTCGCGCGATTGAAATACGGGGAGTTGAGCGTGCCCACCGGCATTCCGTAGTTGATGTTATTGAATACGTTGAGAGCCTGGATGCTGAACCGCAACGAATACTTGCGCTCAGTTCCTCCCGAACCACCGGACCCGCCAGGGGCTCTACCACCGCCGCCGGCGAACCCTCCGGGACCGAGGCCGCCGCCCCCAGGACCGCGCTCGGGGTGCTGCCCGGCGTTGCTGCTGGGAAGATTCATCATGGGGTTCACGTCGCCGCCCGATGGACTTGCACCTGCCCGTTTGGGGCCGATACCGAATGCACGGCTGATCCGCAGGTTCACTGCAACGGATGATGGACTTTTGCCCAAGTTGACCGGAACGAGCTTCTCCCCCGGGAGTGAGGCAGAGTCCAGAAGACCATAGGGCGTCTCTACCTGGTCGGCCACCGGCGTGGACGAAGTGGCGTACGTGGGCCGCTGATTGAAAAGGTTGTTCAAGGGGTCGGTGGCCAGTGTGATGTTGAATGGGCGGCCAGATTGAGCCACGATGAACGGATTGAAACTGATGCCCCAAGGTCCATTGTATGTGGCCATGAAGAACGCCACGTGACGCAAAACGAAACCGGCTCGACCGTAGTCCTGATCAAGGTTGTAGGCATTCGAAACGCCATTGCTGCCCGCGCCGTTGCTGTCAGCTGAAGAGAACGTGTAGAAGCCGCTGAATTGAAGATTGGCACTGGCCTTGGTATTGAAATTGGCGATCAGTTGGTTCTGCTTGAAGACAGCCTCAGGGAAAAACTCGTACAGGTAATTCTGCGAACCGTTTTGCGGGGTTCCTCCGCTGACCTGGTTGGCATTGCGGATCACTGGCTGGCGAACTCCAAACGAGCGTAGATACGTGAGGGTGACGCTGGTGCCCGGCAGCAACTGCCTTTCCAGGCTCGTGCCCAACTGCTCTGTATAGCCAGCGTGGAAATGTGGGGCGATTTCATATTGCATCGGCGCGGCGCTGCTGGTGGCAGCTCCGACACCGTTCGAGCAGGTCGCCATGTCGATAGTGTTGAGCGACGTAGCCTTCGAAGTGCAGGTGGGATTGTTGAGAACGATCTGCGTTTGCTCGTTTGTGTGCTTGAGCGTGAGGAAGTTTTTCGCTACAAACCGGTCATAGAAGAATCCGTAGCCGGCGCGAAGAACGGTCTTGGTCTTCTTGCCCTTTCCACCATCCAACGCAAAAGCGAATTCCGCGCGAGGCGCCCAGTCGTCGTGATCGGCAATATGGTTTTGCGCCTCCCAGCGCAATCCGCCTGAGACCGTAAGCCGCGGATTGATCTTCACATCATCCTGCGCAAAGATGGCAAGATCAAAAACATTGGCGAGCGCTGATTCGTTGCCGGTGGCATAGCTTGCCGACGACGGCCCAATCCCCTGACTGACCAGGCTATTGAAGGTATGTCCCGACGCCAGGCCGTTGGCCATCATTTCGTAGACCTGGCTCGCGGCGTAGGTAGTTTGCCCCACTGTGACCGGCGAAAAAACAAACTTCCCGTTGAAGCTGGCGTTGGTCAGGTTCGCATCGCGCGTATCTCTCAACCGTGTTCCAAACCTGATGGCGTGATTGCCGTGGTTCAGCGTGGTGATGTTCTGAAACTCAAGTTGAATGGTATGGTCCTGGCTTTCCTGTCCGATAAAACCGCCGCCCACAAAATCGCCAGCAACGCTGATCGAACGATCGGCCGAGTCGGGGTAGTGGTTCTCATTGTGCCTCTCAAACTGCACCCGGCTCTCATTGATAAGGTGATCATTAAAGATTGTCGAGCTGCTGATCTGCACCGTATGGTCGGAGTTCGACTCGTGCGTCGATGCACTCGCCAGCTGTCCCGAGGACAGATTGCCTTTTTCGTTCTCGTACCAGAATCCGTAGCGCGCAGTCATGGTGGTTCTCTTGCCCATCTGCCAATCGAAGCGCGCTGACGCGTTGTCGCGAATATGCGGGCTCAACAGGTTCACGCCATAGTTCAGGTTGTCGACAAATTGACCCACGCTGTTGGGCAGCACCGCATCGGGAATCAGCCACGTATTCACGTTTTGCTGATCGCGGCTATCTACGCTCAGAAAGTATGACGCAGATTTCGATAGGGCTCCGCTCAGCGTTCCGTTGAACTGGTAGCTGTGATACGGAGGAATGTTCGTCGTGAACGGATTGCCGGTATTGAAGGATTTGTCATTGCCCTGCAGATAGAACTGACCATGCGTCCTTTCCGTTCCCGGCTTTGTCAGGATCTCCGTCCGTCCATATCCGAGGCGGTCGTACTCAGCCGAAAACGGGTTCTGGTTGATGCGAATCTCGAGTATCGCCGCCTTCGGTGGCAACTCGCCGCCGCTGAACCCATCAATATAAATCTCTCCGCCATTGGGTCCGGACGAGGGGCCAGCCAGCGCCGCCAACTCATTCGCCAACTCATCAGGATCGTCGGAGAGCGCACCAAGGTCGCTACCCTTCAGCACGACGGCGCTCACATTGCCTCCGGCTTCGACATTCACTTCGGGAGCTTCGTCGCTCACCACAATATTCTGATGCGCAACGGCAACAGCCATCACAATATTGACGCGCTTCGCCTGGCCTGCGGCGACAGAGATGGCTGTGGATTGAAAAGGGGCAAAGCCCTCAGCGAGAGCTTGAATGAGGTAGTCGCCCGGTGTCAGGTTTTTAACTTGAAAGTTGCCCAACGCATCGGAAGTCGCCGATGCTGTGTTGCCACCCGCTGCATCAGTAACGGTTATCTTCGCGCCCGGTATCAGCGCACCCGAGGGATCAGCCAGCTGCCCATGAATCACCGCTGGCGTCGTCGAGGCTGCTCCATGCACGGCTGCACTGTCTGCCGGCGTCGCAACCTGTGCCGGCAGAAACACTGCCCATGAAATCACCAGCGACACTAAGAGAATGTAGCAAGGAATCCCTTGCAATCTTGAACGCATGCCTTACCCCCCAAATTTCTATCCAGAATCCGCCAAGGGCTGTCGCGTCACTTATATCGTGCCGCACCCGCGGCTTATCGCGTCATCAACCAGCTCGCCGTGCGTATTCAGAGGTGAATCTGCAGTGATACTGAGCGAAGCAGATCGCGCAAGATGGCTCGGCGTTCCCAATCCTTCTAGAGCCAGGCCGATGCATTCTGACATCCCTAACGCGCAATGAAAATGAAACCATCATTCGATTCCTTTTCGTACCAACCAATTGTTCAGTCGCAAACTAGGCGCTCTTCGATAAACGAAGCCTTCTTCTCCGGTTTGCGCCCATCCGATTTCGTATCCCTCAGCCTGCAAACCCGCGG
>DASRLI010000569.1:0-4151 GCA_035648535.1 Occallatibacter sp.
GCCGTGCGCAGTGGGAAGAGTTTGTGGAGCGGGGCAAGAATCTCGTCTCCGAACAGAGCGGAAGGGTCAGTGCTGCCGTCGATGCCGGACGCCAGGCTTACCAGTCCACCACCAGCGCGCCCGATGCCCGTGAGTATTGAGTAGGACCGGCTTTTTCCCGCCTGCGGGCAAGACCGGTCTCATATTTTCTTTCACCGTTCCTGCCGGGGCCGGACGCACAAATAGTCCCACGCGCCACTAGCGTCCGCTCCGGCGATGAATGGCTCCTGCTGTCCTGGGGAGCATGTACCTTAGCGGGAGCCTAAAGCCCCCGGATTCCGGTGCGAGACCAATCCCATGGCAAATCTCGATAGTCAGAACGTTCAGCTCATCATTGTCGCCGCAGTCGCGCTAACCATGTTGCTGCAGGCCATCGTGCTGCTGGCCATCTTCATCGTGGTGCGCAAATCGGCTAAGGCGATGAGCGAAGAAATCGCCGACCTGCGCGTCACGGTAGTGCATGTCATCGATAAAGTCGAGCCGGTCATCGACAACATCCGCACCCTCCTGGCTCACACCGGACCCAAGATCGAGAGCGCGGCCAGCGATCTGGCAGCCGTGTCTCAGAACCTGCGCAGGCAGACCAACGACATTCAAGCTGCGGCCAACGAGATTATCGAACGTTTCCGCCGCCAGAGCGCGCGCGTCGACTTGATGGCCACCAGGGTCTTCGATGTTGTCGATCGCGGCACCAGCTTCATGTCCGACGCAGTCTCCAAGCCGATGCGCCAGCTTGCGGGCTTTCTCGCGTCTGCCAAGGCGGTTGTCGAGTCGCTTCGCGCCACCGCTCCTGAGCACCACGTTCCCGACGACCAACAACACGGCGACCAAGACATGTACGTCTAGGGTCCTTCAGCGGGGATTAGACAATCCATCCCCCACCTACTACTTCGTTCCCGTCATAGAACACGGCAGACTGACCCGGCGTCACCGCGCGCTGCGGCTCATCGAATGTAGCCACCGCCTCGCCTGCGGCTCCCGGCTCCAGCGTGGCCCATGCTGGTTCGTGGCGGTGCCTGATCTTTACCCGCACACGCATGGGCCCCGTCAGCTCAGGAATGCTGATCCAGTTCAGCCGCCGCGCTCGCAATGTCCGAGTGGCCAACTCTTCATCGGCGCCAACCGTGACCCGATGACTCGCCGGATCGATTTGCAGCACGTAAAGCGGGGAAGGCGAGCTCACGCCCAGGCCCTTCCGCTGCCCCACGGTAAAGCCAGAAATCCCCTCGTGCCGCCCGATGACTTGGCCGCTTGACGCAACCAGTTCGCCTGCCGTCTCCGGAATCTGCTCACCCTGCTCCTCAAGATACGCAGTCAAAAACTGCTTGTAATCCCCGCCGGGGATGAAGCAAATCTCCTGCGAGTCGGGCTTCTCGGCCAGCATCAGGCCGCGCTTCCGCGCAACTTCACGCACCTCCGGCTTGGTAAGCCGCCCCAACGGAAACAGCGTGTGCGCCAACTGCTCCTGCGTCAGCCCAAACAGAAAATAGGTCTGATCCTTGGCCAGATCCGCAGGCCGCTTCAGAATCCACCGTCCCCGCTCCGCGTCGTACTCGTTGACCGCGTAGTGCCCCGTTGCAATGCGGCTCGCGCCAATGCTCCGCGCAGTCTGCAAAAGCTGGTCGAACTTGAGATGGTTGTTGCACAGCGAGCAAGGAATCGGTGTCCGCCCGGCCAGGTACTCATCCACAAACGGCCGCACCACATCGCGCTCGAACCGCTCTTCCTGATTCACAACGTAGTAGGGAATCCCAAGGTGCTCGGCAACTCGTCGCGCGTCGTAGACATCGTCCAGCGAGCAGCACCGGCCAGCCTTCGGCGCATCGGGAATTCCGTGCTTCCCCGCCAGCCGCGTCTGATCCCAGAGCTGCAGCGTAAGCCCGACCACTGTATTTCGCGAATCGGCGGAGCCGTCGCCCGAGTCGACGAGCATCGCCGCCGCCGTCGAAGAGTCCACCCCTCCGGACATAGCTACCGCAATTGTTGTCTGTTCACTCATGGGGAAGAAAACCTACTCAACGAACCTCTCACCAATCGGTGCTTTGAAAGGGCGCGGCTTCAGCCGCGCCATAAGTGCTGCAGGAAATAAACGGGGGCTTTAGCCCCTGAGGGAGTCTGGACCGGCAGCAAAAGACCGTCCGGCCAAAACTATCCCAGCGTTCCCGCCGCCACCGGCGAGAGTGCCCTCAAACGTTCCACCGCTTCCGGAACCACCTTCAACACATGCTCCACATCTGCTTCCGTCGCCGTCTTCATCAAGCTGAACCGCAAACTGGCGCGCGCCGCGTTCTTGTCAAGTCCCATCGCCATCAGCACGTGGCTAGGCTCGGCCGATCCGGAGTGGCAAGCCGACCCGCCACTCACTGCAACGCCCTTCAGGTCCAGCGCAATCACCATCGCCTCGCCTTCAACCTGATCAAACGCGATGTTCGTCGTATTGGCCGTCCGGGGAACGCGCTTGTCTCCATCGAACCCGCCGTTCACCCGCGTCCCAGAAAGTTCCAGAATCCCCGCTTCCAGCCGATCGCGCAACCCGGCGAGCCGCTCGATAGTTCCGTCCGCAAGCGACTCCATCGCCAGCGCCGCGGCCTTGCCCAATCCAACAATGCCGGGAACATTTTCCGTACCCGCTCGCTGCCGCCGCTCGTGGCTGCCGCCCACCATCTTTGGCTCAATCGGCGTTCCGCGACGCACATACATCGCACCAACGCCCTTCGGCCCATGCATCTTGTGCCCACTGATCGAACAAAGGTGGCAACCGAAACGCCTTACGTCAAACTCCACCTTGCCCGCACCCTGCACCGCATCAATATGGAAAAACGCGCCGGCCTGGGCAGCAATCTTCCCAATCTCTCCGACAGGCTGCAGCACCCCGGTCTCGTTGTTGGCCAGCATCACGCTGATCAGCCGCGTCTCCGGCCGCATGGCCCGCAAGATATCCATCGGGTCAATCAGCCCGCTCGGCTGCGGCCCGACAAACGTCACCGCAACCCCGCGCTCCACCACCCGGTCTGCCGCCCGCAATACTGCCGAATGTTCAATCGACGTGGTGATGAAATGGTCGCCCGCGCGCAGCAGTCCGAAGATCGCCGTATTGTCGCCCTCGGTTCCGCCGGAGTTGAACACCACCTCGGCCTCGCGGCACTTGAAAAACCGCGCCAGCGTCTCGCGAGCCTGGTCCACGGCCCGGTGCGCTGCCTGCCCGTGAATGTGAATTGAAGATGCATTCCCGAAGTGCTCCATCCAATACGGACGCATCGCCTCCACAACCTCAGGCAGCAGAGGCGTAGTGGCATTCGCATCGCAGTACACTCGGCGCATTACGTGCATCTCCCTGATTGAATTGTACGGGGAATCGAGCTTTTTCGCCCGTTGGGCCGGGTCCACTACACTTACGATGGCCTTGTCGCACTGATTCCGCGCCACCATGAAATCGACGACGATCCTCAACACCGACCGATTGATTCTCCGCCCCTGGCTGGCGGCAGACCGCGAGCCCTTCGCCCGAATCAACCGCGACCCGGCGGTGATGGAGTTCATGCCAGCCTCGCTCACCGCCGAAGAGAGCAACAGTTTTGTCGACCGTATCGAGGCCCACTTCGAAATGCACGGCTTTGGCCTCTGGGCCGCCGAGCTTCGCGATCCTACCCGTTTCATCGGTTACGTCGGCCTGGCAGTCCCTCGCTTCCTGCCTCCATTCACTCCCGCCGTCGAAATCGGCTGGCGCCTCGCATCCGATGTCTGGCGCCAAGGGCTGGCTACTGAAGCCGCACACGCAGTCGTCCGTCACGCATTCGAGAGCCTTCACCTTTCCGCCCTCGTCTCCTTCACCGTTCCAGCCAACCTGTCTTCGCGCAGCGTGATGGAAAAACTCGACATGACCAACGACCCCAGCGACGACTTCGACCACCCCTTGCTCCCCGAGGGTCACCCGCTTCGCCGCCACGTCCTTTACCGTCTCAACCACTCCGCATGGCAGCAAGCGCAAGCAGCCGGCACCTGATCACTGTCCACTGTTCACTGACCACTGATCCTTGACCCCGCCCACCAAGCTTTCGTATGCTCACAGCGTTTACGCTCGGTGGATGGTTCCCCACTCCAATCCGCGCAGG
>DASRLI010000570.1:0-8559 GCA_035648535.1 Occallatibacter sp.
CCTTCCCCAGAAACACCAAGGGGGACGCTTTGAGCGCCCCCCTTGAGTGTTGCCTTTTTGTTGGTCGAACCGCTACTACTTCTTCTTCGCGGCCTTCTTTACGGCTTTCTTAGCTGCCTTCTTCGCGGGTGCCTTCTTGGCTGCTTTCTTAGTTGCCATTTGCCTATTCTCCCTTTTCGATGGGTTGCATCGATTCTGCAATAGTTAAACTGCAGTTGAAGAATGTATAGATTTATGTAGCAACGATGTCAAGAAAAAAACGTACTAAGGGTGGAAAAATCGTCAACAATTTTTCCGGCGATGAATCTGGTCGCGTTCGCAAAAATGCATTCTTCGATCAATCGAAACGTCGCGAGCGTCAATTCTTCCAAGCCACCACTGCTCGCTCCTTTACAAATTACGTAAGCGTTCCAGCATCGCGCTGTTGAATTAAATTGTCGAGATAATCTTCACGGTCTTTTGGGTTGGCCTTCACTAACACCGCATAAACATTGAGTAATTCTTGCACTCTTGCAAAATACTCTGCGGCGATCTGATTCCTTTCATCCGGGCTCTCAATCAAGAATGCGGCTTGCTTCATCTAGGCTCCTCCGAAAATTGTCGCGCTGTCTTCGTTGTCGCCCATGGGCAATTTGTCGAGCATCGAACTGACACAAACGGTCAAATCGGGAACCACGGCATACAACCTAAGTACCATCGAAATTTTCCCTTGGAATTCGGCCCGAGGGGGTTGGATTGCCGGTCGCGAATGTACTCGAGCGCCTGTTTTCGTTCTTCCGGAGTGGAGGGAACGAGGCCAGCGACAGCGGCAGCAACGGGTCGCAACATGACGGTGCAGTCTGGCGGGAAGGATGAAATCGTACGCATGAACGTGGCCAGATTCTTCGCCGGCCAAGCTCTCGCACTTCTCTCAACGATGCAATAGCCTCAGCACTCAATCTGGTTCAACGCGAGCCCTGCGAGGCTCGTTTCCTTATAGCGCGACTGCATGTCGAGACCCGTTAGGTACATGGTCCGGATCACTTGATCGAGAGATACCCTATGATCGCCGGACTCGTTGAGCGCAATGCGCGAGGCTTGCACGGCTTTGGCCGCGCCCATCGCGTTGCGCTCGATGCAGGGTATCTGGACAAGCCCGCCGATTGGGTCGCAGGTCATGCCGAGGTTATGCTCCATCGCGATCTCAGCAGCGTGCTCCACCTGTCCGTTGCTACCGCCGAGTGCTGCCGTCAACCCGGCGGCGGCCATCGAGCACGCAACGCCCACCTCTCCCTGGCAGCCTACCTCCGCGCCGCTGATGGATGCGTTCTCCTTATACAGGATGCCAATCGCGGCCGACGTAAGAAAGAATCGAACGAGGCCTTCGTGATCCGAATCGGAGATGAAGCGTTGATAGTAATGGGCTACTGCGGGAACCACACCGGCGGCACCGTTGGTGGGCGCGGTCACTACGCGGCCGCCGGCAGCGTTCTCTTCGTTCACCGCCATGGCGTATACGGTGACCCAATCCAGCGGAGCCAGCGGATCGCCGCGAAGACCTGTTGCTTCTTTCTCCGCCAGCCGCGCGGCCAGGTGGTGAGCGCGGCGCCGAACGTTCAGACCACCCGGCAGAATCCCTTCAGCCGCAATCCCGCGCGCAACGCAATCCTTCATTGCCAGCCAGATTCGATCGATGCCCTCTCGCACCAGCTCAACTGGAGCCTTCTCCTCGCTTCGCGCCGCCAGCGCACATTCGTTCTCAGGCATTAACTGGCTGATGGAGAGTTCGTTGCCTTGAGCCGTCGTCAAAAGCTCTGCAGCACTGTGAAAGGGAAACGGAACCGTTGCCTGCCGCTGATCTGGCGAGGGCTGCGTTCCGGCAAAGTCAGGTGCAACATCTTGCACAATGAATCCACCCCCGATTGAAAAGAACGTGCTTTGCTCGGCGACTGCTCCAGCGCTATCAAAGGCGGTGAAGCGCACACCGTTGGGATGTTGGGTATGCGCGCCAGGAGGAAACATGATGTCGCGGTGCAGCACAAGGTCGCTGAGTTCATCGAAATGGATGCTGCGTCTGCCGGCCAGATCGATGCGGCGCGCCGCGCGAATTTCTTTAACCGTTAACTCAATCGTCGCAGGATCGATCGAGGCCGGCTCGTTGCCGGCCAAACCCAACAGCACTGCCCGGTCGGTTGCGTGGCCCAGTCCGGTTAGGGCCAATGACCCGTAAAGTTCCACCTGCACGCGGGCAACTCGTTCGAGCAAACCGCAGGTCACAAGTCCGCGCGCAAAGCGGCATGCGGCGCGCATCGGCCCCATGGTATGCGAACTCGAAGGGCCAACACCGATCTTGTAAAGATCAAACAGACTCGTTGTCACAGGGAGATTGTAGCGTGATCCAACGAACAGGGAACAGTTGACCAGCGTCGCAGCAAAGGGACCCGTCGGTTCTAACTTGGCTGCGATCCATGAGCGGATCAAGGATCGAGGTGGGCTGTCGAACATTCGCGCGCCCTGTTTCCTGTTCACACTCCACTGGTCACTGTTCCCTGTTCACCGATCACAGACTGCCCACGACTGTCTTCTGGTACACTCCCTTCAACTCTCATCTATGCTATTTAAAGTTCTTAGTGCGGCAGTCTACGGAATCGACGCCAACCTCATCGATGTAGAGGTCGATTACAGCGGCGTGGTGGCGGAAAAAGATGTCTTCCATACCGTCGGCTTGCCCGATGCCGCGGTCCGCGAAAGCCGCGACCGCGTCCGCGCCGCAATCAAGAACTCCGGCTACTTGATTCCACCCACCTTCATCACCATCAACCTGGCGCCCGCCGATCTCAAGAAGGAAGGCTCCGGCTTCGATCTGCCAATCGCAGTCGGCATCCTGGGTGCTTATGGCGCCCTTCGCGTGGATGACCTGAGCCAGTTCCTAGTGGTCGGTGAACTGGGACTCGACGGCAGCCTGCGCCCCATCCCCGGCATGTTGCCAGTCGCTATCCTGGCGCGCGAAAAGAATATTCCCAATCTGATCCTGCCCACCGCCAACGCCGCCGAAGCTGCGGTGGTCGAAGGCGTGAATGTTTATCCCGTCTCATCGCTCACGGATGTTCTGGACCTTTTGAACACCTCAGTCGTGGGCGTCATTCAGCGCGAGCCCTATCGCGTGAACACACAAGAGTTGCTCGGAGAACTGCAGCATTTCTCGGTGGACTTTTGCGATGTGCGAGGCCAGCAGACGGCCAAGCGCGCACTCGAAGTGGCAGCAGCCGGCAGCCACAACATTCTCATGATCGGTCCGCCCGGCTCGGGCAAGACCATGCTCGCCAAGCGCCTGCCCTCCATCCTGGCCCCGCTCACTTTTGAAGAGGCTCTGGAGACCACCAAGATTCACTCCGTAGCCGGAGTGCTGGACGCAGCAGCCGGGCTGGTCACGCAGCGCCCGTTTCGTTCTCCGCACCACACCATCTCTGACGCGGGCCTCATCGGTGGCGGCATCGTCCCGCGTCCCGGCGAAGTATCGCTGGCGCACAACGGCCTGCTGTTCCTCGATGAGCTGCCGGAGTTTCCGCGCAACGTGCTCGAAGTAATGCGCCAGCCGCTCGAAGATCATACGGTCACCATCGCGCGCGCCTCCATGTCGCTCAGCTTTCCCGCGCGCTTCATGTTGGCCGCCGCCATGAATCCCTGCCCGTAAGGGTATTCTCATTGCTGAAAAGTGATGGGTTAAGTCCTATAGAATCGATCTTGTAGTCGGCAACACGGATATCCGGCACCATAGTCGAGAGGATCTGGCGTTTCTGGTCTCTCGTCCAGAATTCCCATTCAGCCAAAGGTGCGAACGCCTCGATCAGCTGTTCGGGGGCCAAAGGTGGACTCCCTCCTTCTCGATTCAATGCGGCCTGGGCAAGTCGGATACTGACATTGATTGCGGCAAGGCGTCTATCCCGCTCACTGTTTTCGATCACTCCCTCAATGAACCCATCGATCACCCGTTCACGTTTCCGGCTGAGCAGGTTAATCTCGGCCGTCAGCCTCTCGATTTTGGTATCGGATTCCCTAAACTCGGTGCGTTGCAGCAACTGGCCCACACAGCCCTCCAGGAATAGGGGACTGGTCAACCGCTTGGCGAATAGACCATCTAGCACACCTTCAAGCCTTTCCCTGCCCATGTACTTCGACTGGCATAGGTGGTCTGTGCGCCGACCCTTGCACGCATAGTAGTCATGGCGGGCCAAGGCTGTGTGAACCACCTCTCCGCAGATGGAGCACGTCAGGAAGCCGTTATACGTGAAGCGGTGTTCGTAGCCCGGATCGCTGCGCCAGTGCTTTTGTTGCTTCAGGTCCATGATCAGCTGTACAGTTTCGAATTCCTGTTGTGTAATCAGCGGATTCTCGATGACCTTCACCCGGATCACGTCTTCGACAGAGCGGGCAATCTTCCGGCGGTCCGCCTGCCTTCCGTTCGTGCCGGCGTACTTACCGGCACCAGACGAGTCTCGCTTCTTGTCGATGACCCTCCAGCCAGTCCAGATCGGGTTGCGAAGGATGATGTGCATTCCCCGTGGCGTCACGCCCACCATTTTTGCTAGTTGTTTGTAGCTCTGGTTTCCAGCCAGAAACTGCTTGAACGCCTCGCGTACCAGCTCCGCCTTCGGTTCGTAGTAGAACCCCCTTCCCTTTTCGTACCCGACCCCGAAAGGAAGCACAATCGAGCTCTGTGCCAGCTCTCCCCGCCGCCTTTTTTCCTCTTTGGCGCTCCAGACACGCTCCAGGATCTCAGTCCTCTCCATGCCAGCTATCGCTGCTCGAATGGTCCCCATAAGGCGGCCAGTCTTGCTATTGAGATCAATGGGCCCCTCGGGCAGGTACAGAACCGTCCTCGAGTCAGAGAAAGCCTGCAGAAGTGCGTAGTCGGCGAAGTTCTCCGGACGCATCAGGCGGCTAAACTCGCGGGCCACAACGCCATCAATCTCCGGGGACTGCATCAGCCGCATCAATTCCTGAATCTCCGGCGCCAGGAGCACGGAAGCACCCGAAACGTCTGAGAGCTCGATTGACTTCACTATCTCAAGCCCGTATTGCTGACAGGTACGCCGATTTACGGTCCTTTGCGCTGGAATCGAAGCCCTATCAGTGGCAGCCTGGTTCTCCGTACTGACCCGGATGAGTTCAATGACTTTCTTCATAACGATCCTTCATGCTGCCAATCCGCAAAGCTGCCGGGCGAATCCGAGTGCCTCGGAGTCGTTGCCCAATACAAGTGCCGAACGCAGTTGCCCCAAAAGAGACTTCCGCTGCTTGCTCACCTCGAGAATTGCGTCCACCACTCCGGAAAACGACATCTGAGGGACATCCCTTGGCATGGAGAAAGTAGGCACTATCTCATCTGTATCCGTTCCGGGCTGCGCGCCGTAACTCAGTCCCACGGGCTTGGCCACGGAGTGGTGCCTCTTGAGGGCGGTGGTCAAGTGCTTGCCCCCTTCTAAGCGCGATGTGTCTAATCTCGGCCTACTTGCCGGTTTGGTGCGATTCCTTTCATCTGAAGAGTTGGTCTTGTGGCGGCCTGGTGCCTCCGCCGGTTGTTGATCGAGTTGTTTCAACATCGCCTCCGAACGAGGCGGTCGGCAATGCCAACCACCGTGAAGGGGGTGAACCCCTTCTTCATCGCTCGAAAGAAGCCATTGCTGGTTCTCATACTCATCTTCATTTCAATCCATTCGATCAATACAACAGAGACAACCTTTAGAGGCGCGCCCATCCGAAAAGGAGCGCGCCCGAAAGTTCTATGCAGCTTGTTCAAGAATGCCCACGGCCTGGAGCTGCTTCCGCACCTCCACCTCAATGCGCTGGCGGCGCGCAAGCGATGGGACTATCAGATTAGGAAGCGGCGGAAAAGCCTTGTACTCCTTTCCATCGAGCTTGCTGCCGAGCTTGCCCTTTGGGAAGCCGCCCCACTGCTTGAAGAAGAAGGGCACGCAGGCCGAACTGCACTGGTCCCGCAGAGAAGTGACCCACTGTTTCTGCATCGGCCTTGCACCCCGACCGCTCTCGCCGCCGGCGATGACCCAGCCAATGCCATCCACATTGATCTTGCCAAGATCCTCAAGGAGTGGCTCACAGGATAGGAAGCGCCTCGCAACCTCGCACTTCCGGAGAAGATCGACACGGGGCAGACCGTACTTCCGGTCCTCAACCGAAGTACCCCACCAGATATGGGGCAGCCCTGCCGCAAACTCGAGATCCCCCTTGAGCATCTTGCGCATCCGCGCGGGACGCTTGGTCAGAACCTGGTAAGTGTGCCAGTCGGCCGCGGCCATCACTTCGAAGGCGGCGACGATGAACTGATCCGTAACCTCGTCATGGAATAGGTCGGACATGCTGTTGGTGAAGACCAGCTTGGATTCCGACCAGTGGAAGGGTTCGAGCAGCTTCCACGGGGCGAGCAGCACGTCAAATCCCTGCTCAAAGGGGTGGCCTGGCACACCGCGGAACCTCTCGGCGAAAGTTTCAGCGTAACAATGTTTGCAACCAGGACTGACCTTCGTACACCCGCGAACCGGGTTCCACGTGTTATCAGTCCACTCAATCGATGAATTCTGTGACATGAACAAAACGACCTTTCCGGAAGGAAGCGTTCCCTTCCACTCGAATAAACGCACCGGGCTCGCCCATATGGGACGCCCGCCGCGTTGCCCTGCATGAGGCCAAATCATCGCCTTCCGACGTTGCTCAACCTCGACGTTCTACTGCCCACTATCTTCCTGTTCACCTCCTCCAAGTGACTTCCACATATCGCGCAGAGTCTCTTCCTCGATCTTCAGGCGTTTGCACTCATTCACCCCTCGCCAACGCTCATAGAACCCGATTGGCGCCGAACGGCATGATGTCGAATTGGGATCCTGATAACCAGACCCGCGCCGCCGCGACTTGCTGGCTTCAAGCAGGAACCGGCGGGCAGCCCCGCTGTCGCCCATAAACAGGGCCACCGTCGTGCCGCGCAGAATCGACTCCATTTCTCGATCCGGGAGGAGACATTCTCTCCACGCTTCTTCGAGGAATTTCTCTCCTTTCTCCGTCAGGTGCATTGACCGCTTGCGGCGTCCTGCCTCTTCTGATCGCTTTAGGAGTCCGAGCTTTTCCAACCTCCTGATTACTGGCTGCAAGCCCCCGGGCCGTAGGCCCGATATCTGAAGCAGCGCATACAGAGTTCCGACACCGCCTTTGGAAACTGCCGCTAGCGTGAAGATTTCCAAGGCACTGTTCGGTTTGCGGCCTTCAATATCTATCGACATGTCTATAGTTATGTCACGTTCGGTGAAGCCTGTCAAGAGAGCGTGGTAAATATTTTCCTGCTGTCCATGGCTGGAACGCAGAAAAATGACTCCGCTAGCTCAATATGACCTCTAAGTTGCTTTATTTAAAACACTTGATGAGAATCCGGCGCTCGAACGGGGGGCAATGACCGCCGCTCAAAAACCGGACAGACGTAAAACGGCCCCGAAGATGTCATCCTCAGGACCGCTCTTGTCACAGACTGGAAAAGGAAAACTGGCGTCTGCCAGGATATGTAGTGCAATATGATGCCCCTCCGGCCCTCATGCGGTTCGGAAGTCGATCGGAGAATACCACATCTGCTGCTCTTGCGGATTATATTCGCCTAATATTCGCCTAAACTGATTCCATGACCAGCAGAGACGATCATCATAGGGTTTACGTGTCGTTCCAATTCCGCAATGGTTGGCATTGCCAGTTCCTTGAGGCCGACCTGAAAACTTCCCTGCCCAAGAGGCTCCACTTCGCCTCACCCGACAAGATCATTGAACTTGTGCAGCGTGGCGGCGGGATCGCGGATCAAGAGGGCAGGCTGATGCTGAATCAGGCAATCGAGACGGGAAGAGGAGGAGTATTCCTCAATCTGACGCCAGAGCAGTACTCAAAGCTGAGGCGTTGAGCTCTCGGTCGATATGTATGACCGTTCCATCTTCTGGATCAAATCCCGTTTGTAGCCTTTTGTCACGGGTCTGCAGGCCTTTCTGGGCGACCATCCATGTCTACTCCCCGATCCAGCACAGCTACCTCGCGCGGAGCCGCACAGACCATCCGGCACAAAGACCTGTCCATTCCTATGGAATGGAGAGATCGCCGAGTGCGAGCTCGAACGCTCGGGCCCGCCCTTGGCGATCGGGAATCCGGCGAAGCGTCCAAAGAGCAAGCCTCAGCGCAGACCAGGGTACGAAATGGTCTCTGTCAGTTTTGATTTGACCCGGCCGCGATTGCCTAGCGACTTCATCAAAAAGCATGCTTCTAAGGACCGCTTCTTGCTCATCCGCAGCCCCCTGGTCAGTTTTGTCCAAGTGCTCACGGGCCTGGCCGACGATCAGGCCGCGATCGCCAAACGCGACGTCCTCCTCGTTTAGCCAACTCAAAATCGTCTGGCTGCCCTGCATCGCGGCGCGTTCAAGCTCGAATGCAATCGCCTCGTTGTGCCGGGTGGTAGCGCGAGCACTGCTGGTGCCGGCCCTGCGCGCAAGCTCACGGGTACTTGTCGGAACCTGACGAGCTCTCGCCAGATCCTCAGGT
>DASRLI010000571.1:0-4346 GCA_035648535.1 Occallatibacter sp.
ACCTGAGCGTACTTGGGACATGGTTTACAAAACAGACCGGGGACATGGTTTACACCATGTCGGCGAACGAGTGGCTTTCCCAGGTTTGGCTTTGCGCAGATGATGCGTTTATGCCTTGGAAAGAGACTTCAACCGTGGATCAACGCCTACAGTTTCTGTCGAGCTATCTGAAAGAGGAAATGTCTGTAACCGATCTCTGCCATGAGTACGGCATTTCGCGTCCGACTGCGTACAAGTGGATCAACCGCTACGACGAAGTTGGCCCAGAGGGTCTGCTGGACATCACACGAAAACCACACGGCTGCGCCCATGCAACTGCTGCAGAGATAGAGAACGAGATCCTTGCGCTGCGGAAGCGGTTCCCGTCCTGGGGGGCGAGGAAGCTCAAGGCACGATTGGAACGCATGAACCCGAACGCGAGCTGGCCGGCGGCAAGTACGGTAGGTCAGATCCTCAGCCGTGCCGGGCTCACCAACCCGAGGCGGAAGAAGCGGCGCGCTACGCCGAGTTCGCAACCGTTCTCGATGGTGACGGCGCCGAATCAGCTTTGGTGCATGGATTTCAAGGGATATTTCCTCACAGGCGACGGCTATCGCTGCGATCCGTTCACCATCACCGACGCCCACAGCCGGTTTCTGATTCGCTGCCAGGCAGTCACACGCATGGATCTCGCCCAGGTCAGCGCCGTTTGCGATGCCGCGATGCGCGAGTACGGCGTGCCAGAACGTATCCCGCACGGACAACGGAGCGCCGTTCGCTGGCGTCGGCCTGCTGGGCCTCTCGAAATTGTCACTGGGATGGATGAAGCTGGGCATTGTTCATGAACGCATCCAGCCGGGACGTCCGCAACAGAACGGGCGGCATGAGCGAATGCATCGCACGCTCAAAGAGGACACTGCAAAGCCCCCAGCTCAGACGGTGACGGCGCAGCAGAAGAAGTTTGATCGCTTTCGCTTGATATTCAATCACGAACGTCCGCACGAAGGTCTTGCTAATGAGACGCCAGGCAGCATCTATGTTCCCAGCACACGGATGTTGCCGAGTAGCGTGCCGAGCTTCCAATACCCGAGGTCTTTTCAGACACGCCGCGTGAACAACAACGGCGATATCAGTTGGCGTCACGGCCGGGTATTTGTCAGCGAAGTGCTCCGCAATGAGGAGATCGGCCTTGAGCAAATGGATGACGACGCTTACCGGGTCTTCTTTCACAAGACCGAGCTGGGTGAGTTCAACAGTGCCGAAATGCGGTTCCGCGCCGCGGCCAGAGGCTGAAAGACCCATGTGCCAAACACAAGCTATGGAAATGACGGGGTATGGAAAGCATGGAAAGCCAAAAGGCCGGCTTTCCACCCTTCCCACACCCCTTGGAAATCCCTTCGGGATTACCACATTCCCACAGCTTCGACGACGACTAGAATATGTATCCAGACCGGCAAACCCCGCCGAACACCCGCAACCAGAGCTACCTTCGCCGCAAGGGGGTTGTAAACCATGTCCCCGGTCTAAAACGTAAAGGATGTCCCGGTACACTCAATGAACCAACATCAAAATGAGTCCCGTAGGGACGGCGTTCTGAAAGGTACGGGCTTCAGCCCGTACGCAAACTCCACAATATCGACGTGGGCTTTAGCCCCTGAGGGAATGTTGGCTTCGTTTCGGGACCTCTCGCAATCGCGCCAACTCCGCTAACCGCGCGAACATCGCCCACTCCGCTAGAATCGAGAGAGTGACCACTGGCCCCACATCAGATCGCGCGTCCCAGGTCTCGTCCGCCGCGGCGGAGAAACCTGAGAGACCACATTTCACATTTAGCCAACGTATAGCCTTGGCCGTGATTCCGCGCGTCGTCTGGGCAATGTTTTCTCTCATCGGCCTCACCTGGCGCTTCGAGGTGATCGCCGAAGGAGGTGTGATTCCTCTCTTGTACGGCGCCGGCGCGGGAGCGCGGATCTTTTGCTTTTGGCACCAGTGCGTTCTGCCGTGCACCGTTTATTTCCGCCGCACCCACGCCACCATTCTCATCAGCCAGAGCTTCGACGGCGAATTGATCACCCGGGTTCTCGGACTATTCGGCTTCCGTGCCGTACGCGGCTCCAGCTCCCGCGGCGCGCGCGAAGGGCTGCTTGGGCTCAAGAGCGTAATCGAAGCCGGAGGACCCGCGATCTTCACCGCCGACGGACCGCGTGGGCCCATCTATCGCACCAAGATGGGACCCATCAAGCTTGCGCAGATGACTGGCGCAAATATCGGTGCCTTCCACCTCGAGCCCGAACACGCCTGGACGATGCGCTCCTGGGACCACTTCCTGGTACCCAAGCCATTCACGCGGATCGTAGTCAGTTGGGCGCAATGGACCCACGTTCCCGCCGATCTCCCCGAGCAACAGTTTGGGCAAAAGCGCGAAGAGTTGAACGCCGCAATTGAACGTGCGAGGCTGCGGGCGCTCCAACACTTCAAGAGGGCCCAGCCGTGAGCGGGGAAGCCATGAGCGGGCTCCTCGTCTCCGACTTCGATTTCGATCTGCCCCCGGAGCTGATTGCGCAGCAGCCGCCTGCAGAGCGCGGCTCAAGCCGCATGTTAGTACTTGATCGTGCCTCTGGCGATTTGCGAGACTCAACCTTTGCAGACTTTCCCTCGCTGCTCCACCGCGGTGACCTGCTAGTGCTCAACGACAGCCGCGTGATCCCCGCGCGCCTCTACGCCCGCCGCACCCTGCTTCGCGACCACGAGAAGCCAACCGGCCGCATCGAAGTAATGCTCACCGAACCTGTCGCACCAGAAATGCTCCGTGCCCCATCCTTTTGTCATCCTGAGCGAGCGCAGCGAGTCGAAGGACCTGCGTCTTGCAACTCTGGCGCAAGCGTGGGAAACCCCGAACCCGAACCCGCTGGCGAAAACCTTTGGCGCGCCCTCGTTCGCCCGGGCAGAAAGGTCGCAATCGGCGAGCGTCTCATCTTCCCCGCGCCCTCGGGGGAAATCCTGCTCGAGGCAGAAGTCCTGGAACGCGGCAAGTTCGGCGAACGGCTGCTCCAGTTCGCGCCAGTTGATGATTTCTTCGCAATCCTCGACCGCATCGGACACATGCCGCTCCCGCCCTACATCCGGCGCGACGACGCGATCGAGGATCGCGAGCGTTACCAGACCGTCTACTCACGCGAACGGGGCTCGGTTGCAGCACCCACCGCCGGCCTCCACTTTACCCCGCAGACTCTGGACGAACTCGCCGCAAAGGGCGTTGAGGTCGCAAGGGTCACGCTGCATGTAGGCCTGGGCACATTCGCCCCCCTCCGCGTCGAAAAGTTGGAGGAAGTAAAGCTGCATCATGAGCGCTACACGCTGAGCGCCTCAACAGGCGATGCCATCAATCGCGCCGTCAAAGAAGGAAGAAGGATCGTCGCCGTCGGCACCACGGTAGTCCGCACGCTGGAAGCCGCCGCGGCGGCCGCCCTGCAGGCGGGGGACGGCGAACTCAAACCGCACTCCGGTGCAACAGGCATCTTCATCTCACCCGGTTTCCAGTTCCGCCTGGTCAACGCCTTGCTGACCAATTTCCACCTTCCCCAATCCAGCCTCCTGATGCTGGTAAGCGCGTTTGCCGGCCGCGAGCGCGTCCTCGCCGCCTACCGACACGCCGTCGACGACAAGTACCGTTTTTTCAGCTACGGCGATTGCATGTTTATCCAGTGACAGAACGCCTCATTTTCGTGAGATTAATCTCCAGCAGCGCCCTCACCCCTCGCACAGACCCGCTGGCTCGCTGACTTGCTAACTCCCGCGAAGCGGGAGCTGACCTGCCAAAAGAATGAAACAAACCACCGCGCAGAACAGAATAAGCCCGCACCCAGCCCGCAAAATCAGAATACTGAGAACTGAAAGCTAGAAGCTAGAAGCTAGAAGCTAGAAGCCGTCTCTCTCCTCCTGCTAAACTCGGAACCGTGACAGACCAAGCCAAACCGCCCGTCTTCCTGCTCGACACCATGTCGTTCATCTTCCGCGCCTACCACGCGATGCAGCGCAGCCGCCCCATGTCCACCCGCGGCGGCATGCCCACGGCGGCCACCTATGTCTTCGTGAACATGATCAAGAAGCTACGTCAGGACTTTTCTCCGCGTTACTTTGCCGCGGTCTTCGACATGAGTGGCGAAGTCTTTCGCGACGAGCGTGCGCGCACCATGGGCCCTCTGCGCAAATGGAACTCCAAGACCCAGAGCTTCGACGAAGTAAGTTACGAGGGCTACAAAGCCAACCGCGAGGCCATGCCCGAGGACCTGCGCCGTCAGATTCCATACATCCGCCGGGCTCTCGAAGCACTCCGCATTCCCATTCTAGAGGCCGTGGGTTTTGAA
>DASRLI010000572.1:0-22602 GCA_035648535.1 Occallatibacter sp.
GGACAATTGCTGGGATTACAACGGAGGCGTGAGCGAGGTCCGCATGGGCAAGGCACTCGCGGATGGATATCGCAGCAAGGTTTTCCTGATGACGAAGATTGACGGGCGCACCAAGGCCGAGGCGGCAATGCAGATAGACAAATCGCTGGAGCGGCTGCAGACCGACCATGTTGACTTGATGCAGTTCCACGAGGTAATTCGCCTGGAGGACCCGGACCGCATCTTTGCCGAGGGTGGCGCAATGGAAGCCATGATGGATGCGAAGAAGGCGGGCAAGGTGCGGTACATCGGCTTTACCGGCCACAAGGACCCATATGTTCACTTGCGCATGCTGGACGAGGCGCGGGCGCGGCAGGTCCACTTCGATGCCGTACAGATGCCGCTGAACGTGATGGACGCGCACTTCCGCAGCTTCGAACACGATGTGCTGCCGGTGCTTGTGCGGGAAGGAATCGCTCCGCTGGGGATGAAGGCGTTCGGCGATCACCACATTCTGGAAAGCAAAACGGTAACGCCGATCGAAGGGCTGCACTATTGCCTGCACCTACCCGTTGCAGTGCAGATTACGGGCATCGACAGCCAGGCGGTGCTGGACCAGGCACTGGAGGCGGTGCGAACGTTCAAGCCATTGTCTGTGGCAGATGTAGCCAGCCTGCTGGAGCGAACGAAGCCCGCGGCGCAGGAAGGCCGGTTTGAACTGTACAAGACGAGCAGTACGTTTGACGGAACGGCTCATAATCCGAAGTGGTTGGGGTGATTACTGACCAATGATCACTGTCTTCGGAGTTACTTTTCGGTGAGGAATGGTTCTGGCTTGAGGGAGCCGTCGCGCTGCTTGACGAGCATCTGAACCTTGCCCTCAGCAGCGTCCAACTCTTGCTTGCAGGCCGCGGAGAGTCCAACGCCTTCTTCGAAGAGCTTGAGCGACTGTTCCAGGGCGAGGTCACCCTTTTCCAGTTGATCGACGATGGTTTCGAGCTTCTTGAGCGACTGTTCAAACGAGGGCATGACGTTTACTCCATGGGGTTGAAGCCGTGCGGCAGGACGCTGGCGATGACCTCAGCGGCCACATTGTAAAGGCCGAAAGGAGCGCTGACCTGCACACCCTGGACGTAGGGGCGGACAGCCTCGAGCATTTCCTGGGCGATCTTGATGCCCTCCTGGCGGGCGGCGTCGGGAGTATCGGCCTGGGCCATGCGGAGCATGATTTCTTCAGGCATGGAAAGGCGCAAGTCGTTCTTCATGTATTCGGCATTGCGCAGGCTGGTGAGCGGCCAGATGCTGGCGATGATGGGAATGCGGTGGGCCTTGATGCGTTCGAGGAAGTTCTCGAGCAGGCGCAGATCGAAGACCGGCCTTGTGATGGCGTATTCTGCGCCCGCCTCTACTTTGTAGGCAAAGCGGCGCAGTTCGTTTTCAATGTCGGGGGCGCCGGGGTTGGCGGCAACGCCTACGGTGAAGTTGGTGCTGGCACCGATGGCGTTGGCGCCGATGTCGAGGCCGTGGTTAAGCCGCTGCGCGATGTTGACCAGACCGATGGAGTCAACGTCAAACACTTCAGTCGCGTCAGGATAATTACCCAGCTTGATCGGATCGCCTGTGAGGCAGAGGATGTTACGCAGTCCGATGGACGAAGCTCCGAGCAGATCCGATTGAATGGAGAAGATGTTCCGGTCGCGGCAAATGTAATTAAGGATTGTTTCAATCCCATTGTGCTGCTGAATCTGAATGCAAAGGCTTTGCGCGCTCATGCGTGCGGAGGCGTGTGGCGAATCGTACACGTTGATGGCGTGGACGCCCAGTTGTGCCAGCAGACCGGCGCCTTCGATTTCCTTGGAGCAGTCGATTCCTTTGGGCGGAACAATCTCGGCCAGTGTGACGAATTTGCCCTTCGCGAGCAGCGATCCGATGCGGGAGCGCGCCCCAAGCGGCTCGGGCGGCGTTTCGGGGTTCAGCACTGGAGCGGCTCCGGAACTCTCGACGTGAGCCTGCTCATCCATGGCCCGAATGGCGGAGCGCATGGCGCGAATGTGGTTGGGGGTGGTTCCGCAGCAGCCGCCGACAATCTGGACGCCGGCGGTGATGGCCTTGCGGGCGAAGCTGGCCATGTACTCCGGCGAGCAGAGGTAAATGTTGCGGCCCTCGACGGCGCGCGGCATGCCGGCATTGGGCATGGCGGCCAGCGGCAGAGTGGTGGCCGGGCGCATGGCCTCGACAGCGGTGAGGACGGTGGTTGGTCCGGTGGAGCAATTAACCCCGATAGCGCTGGCGCCCCACTCAGTGAGCAGGGCAGCAGCCTGCTGGGGAGAGGAGCCGTCGAGGCAGTTATTTTCGTCGTCTACAGTGACCATGACCAGCACCGGCAATTTCGGCGCGACAGCGCGTGCAGCTTCAAGAGCCACTCGGGCCTCGTTGAGCGCGGGCATGGTTTCAACGATGAGCAGGTCGACGCCGCCGCCCGGGCCGCCGTCTGTCAGAATGCGAATCTGCTCGGAAAATGCTGCGCGGGCTTCGTCGAGGCCGGTTTTGCCGAGGGGTTCCAGGCGCACACCGAGCGGGCCAACCGATCCGGCGACCCAGGCCTCGGCAGCCTGCTTGTTCTTAAGATTCTCGACGGCCTGGCGCGCAAGGCGAACTCCGGCGGCGTTAATTTCTTTCACTTTTCCGGCCAAGCCGTGGCGGGCGAGGCGGATGCGGTTGGCTCCGAAGGTGTTGGTTTCGATAATCTCCGCGCCGGCCTGGAGATACTCTTCGTGAACAGAGAGGATCAGACCAGGGTCCGAGAGATTCAATTCGTCGTAGCAGCGGTTGATGAAGATCCCGCGGGCGTAGAGCACAGTACCCATGGCGCCGTCGGCGAGCAGGGGGCGATTTGCGAAGATCTCGGCAAACTGGGTCATTCTGTTGTCATGCTAAGGCACGCCAGCCAGCCGCGCCAGAGGAGTGGCCTGCTTTGTTATACTTCGGGAGTCATAAGCTGGGCAGCAACAGGTTCCGGGACAGCGAAATTTGCAGTCTGCGGGATGGACCTTAAACTCTGCTCAAAACTTTACAGGGCACATTGCCCCTTGAAACGCCATCGTACGCGGCGGGTTCCGCGCATTCGACTGAGGTAAGGGATTTTGAAGAAGAGAAGTCTTTGGATTTGCGCCAGCGCCGCCCTTTTGGTTGCGGCCGGGCTGGCAGGTTGTGGCAAGACCACCTATTTTGCCGGACGCAGCCTTCCTCCCAGCGGGTTAAGCAACCGTGTTCTGATCGCAATCCAGAACGCCAGCGTTTTTACGAAGGGCGAACTGCAAATCGTGGATGCCTACTACGATATCCGCAGCGGGTACACAGGGCAGCCAGCGGCGTTTTCTCTTTCCGGGTTTGGCGGGGCATTGCCGATCAGCATCCAGAGCATGCCCGAGGAGCAACTGGGCGTGATTTACGGTTCCGGCGACGGGAGCCTGACCATGGCCAACTATGGGAGTGAGAAGACTTCAGGCACAGTCAGTGGCCTGAACGGTCCTTCTTCAAGCATCTTCATGACCCGCAACGGGACCTATGTTTTTGCGGCCAGCGAGCTGGCTCACGTTCTTACCGTAGCCAATTCAGCGAACGGCTCCTCTTACCCACTCAGCCTTCCCGGCGTGTACCGCGTAAGCGTGAACCCCGGCGGCACGATGGCGCTGGCCTTTGTGCAGAATTCGAACTACGCTTACTATCCGCGGCAATTGACGACCGCTCAGACGCTCTCCTATTCCGGCGGACCCAGCACCTGGCCCAAAGCGGCCGTGGACTGCGAGCCACAAAACGCGCCCGGATGGTGCCTGTTCCAGGCTCAGAGTCCTGACCAGGTGGATGCGACCGGCAATTTCTACGGAGCTCCGCTGGTCTTTGACCGCCCGGTGAAGGCAGTTTTCTCTGCCGACGGCAGCACGGCGTACATTTTGAATTGCGGGCCCGAGTGCGGAGGTACAAAGGCTTCGGTCTCCCTGTTACCTGTGGCACCGATGATTTTTCCGCTGGGCCAGCAGTCTGGGCTGCTGCCATGCAATGCTGCCCCCTGCGCCAACTCGCATGCCCTTCCTATCGTCAATATCCCTATTCTCGGCGGCGCGAGCAATGCGCTTGTGACTACCTCGACGATGTACGTCGTGGGACAGCGCCAAATGCCTGATGGATTCTTTGGCGGGTTCATGACGGTGTTGAACCTCACCAATAACACGGTTGTGCCTTCCACGGGTGGCTCTCCGAACCCCGTCTCGATCAGCGATGGAACACCGGGCGCTGTGAGCCGCATGCTGCAGGCGGACGACAATACTCTTTGGATCGGCATGACCAAGTGCAACCAGGGTGAGCGCTTCTATAACAACCAGCCCTACGGTTGCCTGACCATGTACAACACGTCCACGAGCAAGGTAGTTTTGCTGGAGCCCTATATCGGCGATGCGACGGGCATTGCCGGGGTGACTGGCCTGCACAAGATTTACTCGGTGCAAGGCGGGCAGGTGTACATTAGCTCGACCAAGGACGGCTCGGCGATCGACAACCAATATGTGACCGTGACCGGCACTGCCTACGACGTGGCATACATGGACGCCGTGACCGACAGCAACAATACCGTTTACTAGCGCAATGACCGCCATGGCTTCTGTGGCTTCTGATTTTGCAGCCGATGTTTTGGCTATCGCCGCCCATCGAGACGACGTTGAACAGACCTGTGGCGGGACGCTGTTGCGGATGGCCGCGCGCGGACTTCGCACGGCGATACTGGACCTGACGCAGGGCGAGGCCGGGACTCGCGGAAGTGCAGAACAACGCGCGACTGAGGCGGCTGAAGCTGCGAAGCTGCTGGGCGTTGGCTGGCGGCATGCGCTCACCTTTCCGGACGGCGCGGTTGAGAACATTCTCGAAAATCGGATTGCCATTGCTCGCGTGCTGCGGCTGTTGCGGCCGCGCGTCGTGATTCTGCCTTACTGGCAGGCACGGCACCCGGACCACGCTGTTACCGGGCCTCTCGGCTACGATGCGTGCTTCCTTTCCGGACTGGCAAAGATCGACACAGGGGCGGCTCCGCACCGGCCTTTCAAGATTGTGTATGCGAGCCTCTATGCAGATGTGCGGCCGAGTTTCATTGTGGACATTACGAGCTTCATAGAGCAGCGCCATGCTGCCTTGATGGCTTATCGCTCGCAATACGCCAACCAGGCTGCCGGCGGAGGACTTTTTGTCCCGGAAGAGGAGATTCGCGAACGCACTTTTGCGGAGGCCAGGCACTACGGGCTGCTGGCGGGGGTGCGCTACGGCGAGCCATTCGTGCAAAAGGAAGTGGGACTGGTGGACGATTTGACGCTGCTTCCGGTGCAGTCGATCTGAAGCTCTGCAGGGCGGATTTTCAGCGAGTTTCTTCCCATAACAATCCCTTATCAAAATCAGAAATAGAATAACTTTGCTTTATGCTGCTGTTGCGCCCGAAACTGGTGGCAGAGGTTTTCTATGGCGCAGATTTGGGATCCGCAGGCTTATGGGCAGAACGGCGCATTCGTGCATGAATTGGCTGGAGGGGTGCTGGAGTGGCTGGCTGCGCAACCCCGTGAGCGGATCCTTGACCTGGGCTGCGGCGATGGGCAACTGACGGCGCGCATTGCAGTGAGTGGAGCGAACGTGGTGGGGCTGGATGCATCGCCGCAGATGGCGACAGCTGCGCGATCGCGGGGGATTGCGGTGGATGAGGGCAGTGCGGAGTCGCTCACTTACGCGGATGGAAGCTTCGATGCGGTGTTCTCGAATGCCGCGCTGCACTGGGTGCGCGACCAGGACGCGATGCTGGCCGAGGTGCGGCGCGTGCTCAAGGCCGGCGGCCGGTTTGTAGCGGAGATGGGCGCCCAAGGCAACATTGCCGCCATTCGCGTTGCGCTGATGGCAGTGATGTCGCGGCATGGCTTCGATGGAAGGGAAGACAATGTCAACTACTATCCCACCGTGGACGGATACAGTCACCGGCTTGAGCGGCACGGTTTCAAGGTGGAGCGAATTGCGCTGATTCCTCGGCCTACGCCGCTTGCCGAAGGCGGGATGAGCGGTTGGATCAGGACATTTCGGCGCGGCGTACTCGATACTCTGCCGGAGGCGATGCGCGAAACGGTTGTGGAGGAAGCAGTGGCGCTGTTAAGGCCCGTGCTGCGCGATGAAGAAGGGAATTGGACTGCGGATTACGTGCGGCTCCGCTTTATTGCGCGCGCATGAGCTCCGTCTAACCGTGGAAGAACATCCATCCGCCGACGGCGACCAAGGTTCCTGCGAAGACGCGGCGCAACACGATCTCTGAGATCATTTGCGCTCCGGCTGCGCCGAAGTAACCGCCAACCAGAAAGCCCAAGGCCAGGAGAGCGGCCACGCGGATGTCGACGTTGCCCTTTCGGTAGTACTCCATGAAGGCGAGCAGGCCTACCGGTGCGAGCAATGCGCCCAGCGAGGTGCCTTGCGCTTTGTGCTGATCCATTCCATAGAGCCAGACCAGCGCAGGCACAAACAGGATGCCGCCACCAATCCCTACCACGCCGGAAAACATTCCGACAACGGCGCCGACAATGAGAGTTATCCAGGTCATGCGTGCTCCCCGCGGGCGCGGCCAAGTGTGAAAGCCACGCCTGCGTCTCAAGCGTAAATCATTACGACGTGGAAAAAGGATACTGATGCAGCGCGAACAACAAAGGGCGCCGTGAATGACTAGTTACCGCAGGATTCAAATGCGGCTCGGCACGCAGGAGCTATCATCCTCAGGGACTATTAATAGCTGCGTTAAGAATGTGCCGATAGCGAAGCAACTGAAGAGTGTATTTGAAGACCATTTGCGGAAGTTCGTGTTCGCAGTCGGAATTCCCTTGGGGACTTACCTGGGGGCAGCTCTCACGCAAGTCGAGGCCGATGTGCGTGAGGGATGGGACCGGCTGGTTGTGATCACCGACGAGCAGTCGCACCGCAGCGTTCCCGCGCCGAAGGGCAACGGCTACGTGATTAACGTGGCCAGCAACCGCAACGGTGTGGGCTACGGACCGTAGACGCACATCGATGGCTGGAGCGAGGCTGTGATCGAGTACATTGCTGAGCGCGAAGCGGCCGCGGGATCGGCTGGCGCCTGAGGCGTGTTCTTCAACTTAACAAAACTTGCCGGGGAGCTTTCCGCATTGCGGAAGCTCCCCGGCCTTTTTCTGCAGGGACTGAAACTCCACCCGTCCTGGCCGAGGCCGCTAAACAGATTTCGAATTTGCGGCATTTCCCGGCGCAAATTCATCAAACGTTTGCAATCTGTTTGCCTGGCTGCATTACTCTGTTAATGGTTCCGTGCGGCCAGAAGCAGCTTGCAAATAGACGGCCGTCGGGCGAGGGCAGACCGTTTGAGCCAAACAGTATTTGTACTGGAAGACGATGCCGATATATCACGGCTGGTGCAGCATCACCTGGAAGCGGCGGGTTTCGATGCACGCCTGTTTCACACCCCAACCAATATCATTCCCGATGCCGAACGCAAGGCGCCGGCACTTTTTCTCCTGGACATTATGGTTCCCGGCGGAGACGGGCTGGACCTCTGCCGACGGCTGCGCAGTCACCACGGGCTTTCAACTATTCCCATCATCTTTTTAACGGCGCGAGCCGGGGAAAATGATCGTGTCCTGGGTCTCGAATTAGGCGCCGATGACTACATTACGAAGCCATTCTCCACGCGGGAGCTGGTGGCTCGCGTCAAGGCAGTCCTGCGTCGCTTCGAGCGTCCAGCTTCGCCTTCGATCCTCAGCTTTGAAGAGGTCATCATCGACGCGGGCGCCATGCAGTTGACGGTGCGCGGTCAACTCACCACTACGACTGCCACGGAGTTTCGCCTGCTTGACTACCTGGCGCGCCACCCAAGCCGGGTATTCAGCCGCGATCACTTGCTGGATGCGGTTTGGGGCGATGCGCGATTTGTTACGCCGCGTTCGGTGGATGTGTATGTGCGGCGTATTCGTGAGAAAATTGAGGTCGATCCGGAGAATCCGCGTTACCTGAAGACAGTGCGCGGCGCCGGGTATCGTTTCGAGATGCCCAAAGGCGAGTAGGTTCATTGAAGCCAAAAGTCTTTACAAAGCTGCTCGGTCTGTTTGTGTTGCTGCTTGTTTTGCAAGCTGCGGCGATGGAGCTTGCTTTCATTCCATTTATCTCTTCGAAATTCGAACTACCTGTCGGCGCGACATTTCGCTTTCTGTGTTACGAAGCACTCCTGTCCGGTCTGATCGCGTTGGCCGTCGCGTTGCCCCTGGCCGCCTGGGTTGCTGGCCGGATCTCGTCGCGGCTGCAGAGCGTGGTTGCGTTTGCCCGCCGCATTGCAGAGGGCGACTTGAGCGCGCGGCTTGACCATCCCAGCGAGGATGAGCTCACCGCAATGGAGACGGCTTTGAACCAGACTGCAGAACGGTTGGGCAAGAATTTTGCCGAGCTCGAGAGCCGGCGCCAGGAACTGGCCGCGATTCTGGATTCCATGCAGGAGGCGGTGGTCGCAATCACGCCAGCGGGATTAGTGCGCTGGTCGAATGCGGTGATGCAACGCATTGCCGGTAACCAGGTTCATCCTGGACGTCCGCTGGTCCACTCCGTGCGCGATCCCGAGTTGCTTGCTTGCGTCCGTGGCGCACTCGATCGGGGCGAAGTCTGTTCTGGCCGTGCGAGTTCGCTCGCTCCTGGGCGCGTGTTCGAAGTCAATGCTGCACCGCTGCCCAGTGGCGGGGCGCTCGCTGTTCTGCACGATGTGACCAGTATTGAGGCTGCACAGAAATCGCGGCGCGAGTTTGTTGCCAATGTGAGCCATGAGTTGCGCACGCCTCTCACTTCAATACAGGGCTACGTGGAGACGCTGATCGAAGACCCGAATCCGCGACCTGAAACTACGCGCGAATTTCTCGGGGTGATTCTGAAAAATGCTACGCGAATGAATCGGCTGACGGAGGACCTGCTTGCCCTTGCAAGCGTCGAAAGTCCCGATTACAAGCTCTCATTGCAGCCGGCACGGGCCAGCGTCCTGGTGAAGGATGCCATCGATTCGCTCGGCGGAATCGTTGTGGACTCGAGCGTAAAACTTGAATTTGCGGGCGCGCCGGACTCGCGGGTCATGGCCGATCCTGACGCCATGAACCAGGTTTTTGGCAACCTGATTGAGAACTCAATGAAGTACGCCAGGGACGGAAAGCGCATTCGAGTCGGCGCAAAGCTGATTGATTCCGAGGTTCAGTTCACTGTTCAGGACTTCGGGCCTGGCATTGCCTCGGAACATCTGGAACGGATATTCGAGCGCTTCTACCGTGTCGATAAAGCACGTTCGCGCGACTCCGGCGGGACTGGGCTGGGGCTGGCGATTGTGAAGCACATCGTGCTGGCTCACGGTGGGCGCATCTGGGCGGAGAGCGAGTTGGGTCAGGGCGTTGCGTTTCATTTCACGCTGCCCCTGGCGCTGGTTGCGCAGCAGGCGCCTGTTGCAGGAGTTTAGATTCTGGGGGTTCTCTGACTGAGCTTAAGTGAATGCGCGGCATTCCCTCATGGGTAGATAGACCATGAGCTTGATGTCGCGGCGGTGGAGGATCTCGTAGAAATCGGCCACGAGGTCGCGATGGGACGGTCCGGAAGCCTGAAGGCAGTAGCCGATTCTTTATCTGGCTTTTCCAGCACGGCCGGACACGGGTAAGGAATCAAGATATTGGCAGTAACTTGATTGCGACAAGGCGGTTACCCCTCACCAGAACCCAAGAAACCAATGCAAAAAATGCTCATCTTTCAACTCCCCGTAACATTCGCTGTAGAGAATGAAAGACGGCAGTAAAAAACTGCAAGGGAGCGTACTGTGAAGAAGACGTTGATTGCCGTTGTGTTATCGATGTTGGCCATGAGCACGGCTGGTGCCCAGAAATTGACCGGGGCCGGCGCCACATTTCCATACCCCATTTACTCCAAGTGGTTCAGTGAATACAGCGCGGCGCATCCCGGCGTCCAGATCAACTACCAGTCCATCGGTTCGGGCGGCGGCATCAGCCAGGTGACCAAGGGCACCGTGGACTTTGGCGCATCGGACATGCCGATGACCGACGATATGCTTTCGTCTTCCCAGGTGAAGCTGATCCACATTCCCACTGTGCTGGGCGCGGTGGTTCCGGTTTTCAACGTGCCGGGCGTGAGCGATATTCGATTCAGCGGGCAGACGCTGGCCGACATTTACCTGGGCAAGATCACGACGTGGGCCGATGCCAATATTGCCAAGGACAATCCTGGAGTAAAACTGCCTGACCAGAAGATCATTGTTGTGCATCGTTCCGATGGCAGCGGAACCAGCTTTATCTTTACCGACTACCTGAGCAAGGTGAACAAGGATTGGGCCGGCGGACCGGGCAAGGGCACCTCGCCAAGCTGGCCGGTGGGCGTGGGAGGCAAGGGCAACGAGGGCGTGGCCGGATTGGTGCGCCAGTTGCCGGGCGCAATCGGCTATGTGGAACTGATCTATGCGCTCCAGAACAAAATGACGTTTGGTGCGATGAAGAACGCTGCCGGCAACTGGGTGAAAGGCTCGATTCCGGGCGTAACCGAGTCCGCGGCTGGGATCAAGAACATGCCCGCTGACTATCGCATTTCGATTACCAACGCGCCGGGCGCGGACGCTTATCCAATCTCAAGCTTTACTTACCTGCTGATTCCTACACACCCCACCGATGCTGCCAAGGAAAAGGTGCTCAAGGATATGCTGAGCTGGATCGTCAATTCCGGCGAAGGTGAAGTGTCGTCCCTCTCCTACGCACCGCTGCCGAGCGGCCTGGCGCAGAAGGTTCTGAAGACGATTTACGCTTTGCCGTAGAGATTGGGCCATAGAAATTTGCGAAGGGTCCGGCTTATTCGTCGGACCTTTTCGTTTGCGATTGACTGGAACCGGCGAGCCGTGACACAGGTGCTAGGATTATGGACCGATGGAGGGACTGGTATGCTGCAAGCGGTCCGGCTTCTGGTGGTTTGCGCCCTGGTGTTTCTGCCAGGGCTTTTGATCGCAGGGGAACACTTCGACGGCAAGTGGCTCACGACGCTTACGTGTCCCGCAAAAGGGAATACAGAGGGCTACACATGGAAGATTCCCAGCGTGATCCAGAACGGCAACTTCAAAGCAGAGCACGGCACGGCCGGGCAACCCGGCTATCTGCTGATCGAAGGCCCAATTGCAGAAGATGGATCGGCCAAGCTGTCTGCTAATGGAATCGTCTACTCCAGGAAGTATGCTCGTGGGTCTTCGCCCACGAGGGCGAGAATTACAGCTACAACATCAAAGCCAAATTCAAAGAAACTGAAGGCTCAGGCGCGCGAGACGAGGGCCTCGGCATCGTAGGCCGCCCCTGTACATTCGACTTTGTGAAGCAATAGGCCGACGGCGGAATCAGACTTAACTTTTGAGGTGCTCCGCGATCAGACGGTCAACGAGCGGCGTGAGAGCCTCGCCTGTACGTGGTAGCACAAAGGCTTCGGCCGCCTCATTCCAATCGAGTTTGAAGCTGGTGGAGAGTGCAGAGATCCATATCTGGCGAACCGGCGCATTGGGCGTGATCACGAATTTGCCTGGCGGTTCCTCGAAGAGAACATTCAGCACGCCGCCCTGCTCCTCCACTTCGAAGCCGGAGTCTTCAACTTCCTCGCGCTCGATGAGGTGCTGTTTAAGGGCTTCATGAGCGATATCGACCAGACGGCGGAACTCCAATTCATCCAACATGGCCTCAGTGTAACAAGTTCCGATATCGCAGGTGTCATGCCATCTCTGGCTCCAGCTCGGGCGTTTGGCTCCGCAAATATGGAAATAACCTATCCCATTAATGCACTCGGCTTGCTTTCTCCCATGATTCACGCGCTTCTCGCAGACTCTTTACCGGGAGGTCGCAATTCACCGCTCGCGCGTCAAAATTGTGCTCGGCATGGAAGCACTGTGCGTTCGCTTTGGGTGGCGGTAGCCGTTCTGGCGGTAGCGCAGGCTGCCTTGTGTGCTCAGCCGCGTCAGCCGGAGACGGCGGGGCAACTTGTTCGCGAGGTCGTCTTCAACGAACTTCAGGACCACCATGCACATGGTTCCTGGCGCTATTGGGTTCAGCGGCACAAAGACGACGGGACGGAGCGCGAGGACCAGGTGGAGACCGCGGAAGGACCCATTACCCGGCTTTACCTCAGCAATGGGCGTCCGCTGACACCGGAGTTTCAAAAGCAGGAGGAAGCCCGGCTGCAGCGCCTGCTTGGCTCGACCTGGGAGCAGGCCCGCAATCGCCGGAACTACTCCGACGAAGAAGAGCGCATCGGCCGGATTCTGGTGATGTTGCCGGATGCATTCCTTTACGAGTATGACGGCGAGGGGAAGGGCTGCCGACGGCTGAGTTTTCGGCCCAATCCGGCCTATGTCGCGCAATCAGTTGAATCACGCATCTTCTACGCAATGGGTGGTACGCTGTGCATCGATACCCAATACAAAAGGCTGGTGCAGATCGACGGCCGAATCCAGGAGAATGTGGACTTCGGCTTCGGCATACTTGGCCGGCTCAGCAAGGGCGGGTGGTTCCAGTTGAAGCGAACCCAGGTGAGCGCCACAGAGTGGAAGCTTGAGGGCCTGGAGTTGCACGTCAGCGGTCGAGCGATGCTGTTCAAGGATTTTTCTCGCGAGATCAGTGAGGTGCGGGGAGGGTTCGTTCAGGTTCCTTCGGGCCTGAACCTGGAGCAGGGGATGAAGCTGCTGCAGGAGACCCCATTCCAGACCGAGGCCCAGCCCACTGTGCAATTTCCGACTGCGATCTCCCACCGTTCTGTGCCCGTCTTCACGCTGCGCCAATAAGCGCTGACCATTCTCAGCGCCTGAGGTGATGGCCGGAATGAGGGCAGCATAATTTCATGCTGCCGGGATGTCGACTTTCAGGACAGATTAAAGTTACCCACGGTTCCGTCGATATGGGACAGCAGGGGCAGCCCTAAGCGAGGAGCGAAGATGGAGATCAGTCCAATCGCCGGAATTCGCGCAATGCCGGTTGTGAAGGTTCCACCGGCGGACCCTGAGCTCTCGGCTCTGTTTGAGATCGAGAATTCGGCTGGTCCGGGCGACGACAGCTATTCAGGTAGCGGCAAGAAGGCTAGGGGCGGGCAGGACGACGAATCCGACGAGCTGGAAGACGGCATCGAAGCTGAGTCGAGCGGGCACGCTGCCGAGAATGGCCAGGGCGCGCAGATCAACTATTTTGCATGAATGGTGGCTGGAGAGATATTTATCGATCCGCTGCAACTCATAAGAGCCAATCCCTGAGTGGCTATAGCATTTTCGAGTTGAGTGTTAACACAACTTCGGGTGCCCCATCCTTTGTGCGTTCTTTGCGCAAAGGGTGGGAGACCACTGACATCCATCGCAACTGTAAACACCCCGGCCGAAAGCGCTCTAAAGCCAACGTCTACTCTGATGCCTTTTTCGGCGTGGCGACCCAGAGGGTACCCCGGTCGCGCCCTTTCAAAACAGAATCAACAGGACCTACAGTGTTCGCTTGAAGAGCGGAGTTGCGATCAGTAGTGTGCCCATGCCGAAGACGAACAGGAATAACAGGTCGAACTGGATGGCGGCAAATCCGCCGTCTTTGAGAATGATTGATTTGAAGCCATGGATGGCGTAGGTAAAAGGGTCGACGACTGAGAGCGCTCGGAGCCAGGGTGGAAATGCTGAGATGGGATACATGGCGCCGGAAGGGTAGAAAAGCAGAAGGTTGAGAACGCCGAACATGGCGCGGGGAACCAGCGGATCGTCTACACGGACCATGAGCAGAAACATCATGCCGTTGAAGGCGAGAGAAGTAACCAGAATCAGGGACAGAACTTCGAGCATGACCATGGGATGAAAGATGATGCCCAGACCGGCCATCAGCGAGCCGATGATTGTGAGGCAGATGCCGCTTAGGACAGCCTTGATGGAGCCGGCCAGGTTGAGGCCCATCACAAGTTCGAGGCGCGTGATGGGGGTGACGAGATAGCCCTCGTGGACGCCGCGGGCCTTGTCGTCGATGTACAACATGCCGCCACCGATCATCACGGAGATGTACATGGCCAGCGCGATGCATGCAGGGAGAAGAAACTTCATATAGCCGACGTAGGGGTAGAGTTCGACGATTTCAAGAGCGATGCTGTTGGCCACGCGAGGCTGGATGACCGGGGCGCTGAGTGCGGCGACCAGAGCCTGCATTTCGCCCTCAAGGCTGCCGGAGGTGAACTGATCAGTGTTGTCGACGACGAAGCCAATCCGTGGCGCATCCTGCGAATAGACGCGGCGCGAGTATCGCACGGGAATGATGACGGCACCATCTACCTTGCCGGTGCGAACGTCTTCGCGAGCTTGCATCTCGTCGCTGTAGTTGATGGTGGTGAAGGTTTTGATATTGACGGCGATGGCGTCGAAGCCCTCGCGGATTTTGATTGCTTCAGGACCATGATCGTAGTCGACTACTGCCACCTTGGCGCCGACGATCTTGCCGCCGAATGCGTTGCCCATGATGATCAACTGCAGAATCGGCATCATCAACGACATGATCATGAGCGTGGGCGAGCGGAAGAACTTGCGCATTTCGCGTTCTACGATTGCAGACATTCGATTCATGGCTGAGCTCCCGGACGCGGCGGCAATTGGAATACCGGCGGCTTGACCTGTTCATCGCGGAGCTGGCGGCCGGTGTAGTGGACAAATACATCGTCGAGCGTGGTGTTCTGAACACTGAGCGAGGTTAGAGTTTCGCCAAGTGAAGCAGCGAGCTCGACCAGTTGCATCGTGGTTCTCGAACCTGATGACGTGAGGACACGATAGAAGCCGGCGCTCTCGGCCTGCACGCTGGTCACACCTTCGAGCTTCCCGAGCCTGTCATGCCACTCGTCCGTTTCGCGGTCGAAGTGGACTTCGACGACGTTGGCTCCGGGCACGCTGTGCTTGAGCTCGATGGGTGTGCCAAGGGCCACCAGCTTGCCGTGATCCACAATGGCGATGCGGTCGCAGAGCTTGTCTGCCTCTTCCATGTAATGGGTCGTGAGCAGCATGGTCAATTGGCGGGTCTTCCTCAGGTTGTCGAGCATCTCCCAGACAGCAATGCGGGAGACCGGATCGAGGCCGGTGGTGGGTTCGTCGAGAAAAAAGATCTTGGGATTGTGGACCAGGCCGCGGGCAATCTCAAGGCGGCGGCGCATTCCGCCGGAGAGAGTTTTGGTTTGGGCGCCGCGCCATTTGGTGAGATCGACCGCTTCAAGCACTTCAGCAATATTCTTGATGCGCTCTGCTTTTGGGACGCTGTAGAGTTTGGCGTAAATGCTCAGGTTCTCTTCGACGGTGAGGTCCGGGTCGCTGGTGAGCGCCTGGGGAATGACGCCGATGACGCGCCGTACGGCATCCGGCTCTTTGGCCACGTCGTGACCGGCAACGATGGCTTTGCCTCCGGTGAGCGGAATGAGCGTGGTCATCATGCGGATAAGCGTGCTCTTGCCGGCGCCGTTGGGTCCGAGCAGGCCAAAGATTTCGCCGTCGGCCACGGAGAAGCTCACATCCTTGACTGCTTCAAAGGCGCCGTAGCGCTTGACGGCATGTTCCACCTGGATGGAGGTAGACCCGTTGGCTATGGGCCTCTCGTTCATGCCGCCATTTGTAGCCGTGGCGCTCACTGCTTCACCAACTTGGTTTTGGAAATGTAAATTTCAGCGGTCATGCCGGGGACGAACTGCTCGCCGGGATTGTCGATGAGCATTTTCAACTGGATTGTTTTGATGTCGCGCTTGCGGGCGCTCACGTCGCGCTGTGTAGCAAAGTCGGCTTCCGCGGCCTTGTTGATGACCTTACCGTAGATGGTTGCGCCGCTGGGCATAACCACGCGCAGGCTGTCGCCCAATTGAACAGCGTCGGCCTGCGTCTCCGGAAGTGGCGCATAGATCCAGGTCTGGGTGAGGTCCATGATGGTGACGATGGGCGCGCCCATTGCGACTACTTCGCCCTGCCGGGCAGCCCATACGTTTACTCTTCCGCTGACTGGCGCCAGCACTTCAGCATAACTTTTCTCGACCCTGGCTTGATCGGCGAGCGCGCGCGCGTTTGCCACGTCGGCGCGAGTCGAGTCTACTGTGTGAGCCGAAACGGCCGCCAGCAGCTCATGGGCGCGTGCCTGGCGCAGGTTGGCCTGGGCCGCGGAAAGGGTACTCGCGGCTGCATTCACGGCAGCTTGCGCTGCCTGCATGGCGGTTACCTGCTCATCCCGCGCTTGCGCGCTCATGATGCCCTGCTGGGCGAGCGCTACGGTCCGGCTCGTATCGGCCTGCTGATGTTCGAGCTGTGCTTTGGACTGGGCAAGGGAAGCCTCGGCGACCCGCACCTGGGCTTCTGCGCTGACTGTGGCGCTGCTGGTCTCGCCGCTGTTCTGCCGTTCAGTCTCGACGGTTCCGTTCAGCTTCGAGCGCTGGCTGGCTGTGGCGGCTTCAGCTGCTTTGAGCGCCGCGTCCAGGTCGTCACTGCCGATAACGGCGATCAACTGTCCGGCCTTCACGGTGTCGCCTTCTTTGACGGTGAGTGTCTGAATGCGTCCCGGAATTCTGGCGCTCACCAACACCTCATTGGCATCCACTGTGCCGATCAGTTGCAGGTCACCTGTGGGCCTGACCGTGACCAGGTACCAGATGAGCGATCCCAGCGTCAGCAGGGCCAGGATGATGAAAACTCGATTACGTGCGTTCACTTGGCGTTCCTCTCAAACATCTTGAATTCGCCGCTTTTGGGCATAGGCGTAGCGGCCAGCACACGCGCTGCAACTTCTGCACCGTGCTTTCGGTCAGTAAAAATCGCCAGTCCCAGGTACTCGATGGCGGCTTTGCGCCGGAACTCCATCGCGTTGCGCTCAAGCGGATTCTTCTCCAGCATGATTCCAACAACCGGCGCCGACATGAAGTAGAAGACGTTGGCTCCCAGAGCCGAATACATGATCTGCCACTCGTCGGCCTGGATCAGTTCTCCAGTGCGCTTGCCTTCGGCGAACAGATCGCGCAATCGCATCATCATCGGGCGGAAGACCTTTTCGACAATGGGTGTGAGTGCGTTTTCTTCGCTGCGGTGCAGGCGCATCATCTCCTGCTGCATCATTTTCTGGAATGCCTGCTGCGAGTGGATTCGGTCAAAGTGGCTGAGCGCGAAATGAACCACTTGCTCACCGGCCGAGCGGTCGCTTGTCATGGCTGCGAGGCTGCTGGCTACTACGCGCTGCGCCACCGATTCAAGCGCGGCGGCGTAGAGAGCATCCTTGCCTTTGAAGTAGTAGTAGAGCAGGGCCTTATTTACGCCGGCCGCTTCGGCAATCTGTTCGGTGCGGGCTCCGGCGAGGCCGTTCTCGCTGAATTCGCTTACGGCGGCATCGAGAATGCGGGCCCGCGCCTGTTCGGCGCGCTCTGTCTGAGTGCGGGTTGGGATGGTGGAAGACATTTTAACTAACTGGTTAGTAAAGTAAATGGAGCTGAGGACTTTTGCAAGTCCATTCGGCGGGATCTCAAGGAAAGCCTTGGAAACAAGGCGGTTAGTAGGGCGGTAGGCCTCCGAGGTACATGTAGCCAAGCGACGGCGCCGCGGAAATCAACTTGGAGCTGGCGGGGTCGGGGAAGCTGTGCACATCCACAAGCGACTGCACATGGTGTCCTGAGGCCTGCGGCAGAGATCGTGCGCGGCGGTGCGGCTCAGGCGCTTTTTGCCATGCGCTGGCGGATCGGCTCGTTGTCGGCGTAGACGCGCCACTCCGCCACTTTCTGCTCTTCGATGTACGCGCGGAAGGCGGTCGGCGTGGTCCAGCGGTTTTCCGGCTTGAGTTTTCCATCGGGCGTATAGGTTCCCTGCGCCATGCCCAGCATCACGACGACTGGGCCGTCGCAGAAGGTCTCTTCGATGGCGACCGTGTAGTCGGGAACCATGCGGAAATATTTGGCCCAGCCGGTCCGCATCTTTTCCCGGCCGTCGACCACGTTTCCGAGCGAGTCGATGAACCGGTGTTCCTCGGTCATCAAGTTCACCAAAGCATCAACATCCTGCCGGTTGATGGCGCGTATAAACGCGTGAGCAATCGATTCCGCCAGATCGTTCATGTCGTTCCACTCCTTAAACAGCTTGCAGCAACGCGATCGTCATCCGGTTCATGGGCGTTGCGATGCCATGCTTTTCACCTTTGCGCACGATGGCTCCGTTGCGCGCGTCTGATTCCATCTGCCGGCCCGCGAGCCGATCGGCCAACAGGGAATTGACGGAGTCCGCCGGCTGGGCGTGATACATCGCCATCACTTGCTCGGGCAGGTTGTCTTCCAAATGAGCGCCCTCCGCGCGGCCTACAGCAACACATTCGGCCACCATCTCCATTGCGACGCGGCTCATAGCTTCTTCTCTCAGTATTCCGGCCGGTTTGAGGGCCAATGCGTTCAATGCGCCGACGGAGTTGATGCAGAGCTTCCACCAGGCTGCGGTTGTGAAGTCATCGACAAGCATCATTTTGGCTGTCGCCCCTGAGAAGAGTGCGGCAAAGTCTCTGCCGAGTTGGATATCTTCCACCTTCATCAGCGTTGCGCCGCGCACGCGGACGCTGCCGTCTGCCTGCCGCTCGGTGGGAACGTCGATGACTACCGGCAGAAGCCGGCCAGTGCTCAGATAGGGCGCAAAGCGCTCGCGATGCTCGACACCGTTTTGCACGATTGCGACCGGAGCGCCGGTTGCGCACAGGGCAGGGAACCACGCGGCAGCGCCTTCCGCGTCATACGTTTTGGTGGCTACGATTACCCAGTCCACGGCTCCGGCATGCGCAGGATCGGTCACGCCCTGCGCGTTGACTTGCACGTCGCCGACCGGCGTATGCACGATCAGTGCGTTCAATGGCCGCCGAGTGCAGAGCGTGATTTCGTGGCGACCGGCCGTTTGGAGCAGGCCGGCCAGGGCGCCTCCGATTGCTCCGACTCCTACGATTGCTACTCGCGCCATGGTTGCTCCTGCTCGATCGATACAAATAAAAAATACACGTGTTGCCCAGTTGAGCGCAGCAGTTGTTTGAGATGTATGGCTGTTGTTTCTCGAAAGGGCCCGGGCTAAAGGCCGCGTAGATTCTGTTGGCACTTTGCGGGGGTTGAAACCCCCGCCTTCTTCCGGTTCGAGTCTTTCCGTAGTTAGTTACACGGGCGGGAGCGCGTTGACCACTGGGACGCCGGGTGGAGGCGTGAAATGGAAGGTCTCCGCTGGGATGGCTATGTTGGGCTGTTCGCCAGTGAAGGTGAAGTGGGTGAGTGCGCCGTCGGTCTCTTCGATCTCAATGGCGGTGATGGTTCCTTCAGCGGTCACGCTGAGCGTGATGCGGCGGACGCGATTCTCCTGTCCCTTGGGCTGGCCGGTGAGGGTGAAGGCGCCGTTGGGGGCCGCAGCCAGGGTCAGGTTGTCGAATTCCTTTTCGAGTTCGGTGTGACCGAGAAGAAAGCGCAGCGGAGAACGCAGGTCGTCGAGTTGCTTGGCGGGAATGCGCTGCACCTGCCTGTCGCCTTGGGTGTAGAACCACGCGAATTTGCCGTCGAGGACAAAGAGCTTTCCAGACGGGGAACTATAGTCCCACTTCATGCGGCCTGGCTTAATGAGAAACAGCGTACCGCCCTCGGTTCGTTTTATTCCGAGGCCCTCATAGGTTTCAGCAAAGCCGGCCTTGAGTGAGTGCAACTGGTTGTAGTGGTGGTCTACGCGCGAAGCCAAGTCGTGTGCGGACAGCGTACGCTGTTGAGCACAGAGGCATGTTGAGAACAGGGCGGCGGCCATTAGCAGGCCGCCACTCCGTAAGCGAGGGTACAGGCTCATTGCAGGTTCTGCGTGCAGTTGGTTCCGCCTGCGAGGTCGTACTTGACGCCGCCGAACTGATCGCTGCAGAAGCCGCGATCTCCGCTCTTGCCCACCGTTTGCGGAACGCCTGTGATGACGTAGCCGTTCGAACGATCCGTGCCGTTGATGGTGACCTTGTCTTTGCAGGCGATGGTGAAGATATAGCCGGACTTGTATCCGGAAACCAAATCACCCTGCAGAATCTGTGCGGCGGTTGGCGAAGGTGCGCCAGCACTTGGGTCGCCACCTAAAGCTGCAAGGGTGCACGCGTAGCCATTGGCCGGATAGCTGGACTGGTACTGAATCTCCGCCTTGGTCACAGTCTGCACTGAGTTTATGGCCGAGGTCTCGTTGCCCTTCTTTGTCAGGCTGCCAATGGTTGGAATAGCCATGAGCATAAGGATGAGGATGATGGCGATGACGATGAGCAATTCCATCAGCGTGAAGCCGTCAGGCTGCCGCTGAGTGCGGTTAAGTTGGGGCAGACTTTGGGAGCCGCTGCGACCCTTCGAGAGCGAAGACTTGCGATTCATGGGATTCCAGTGCCTCGTGGAGCAGGCCGGAAGCTCCCGGCCCATTCGAGAAAATGCTACAACGTACAGACGCGAAAGGGAAATGGGACGCTCGAAACACAGCTTTTGGCTTCTAGTACCATGACCGCGTGATTGCGTAATAAGGATTATGACGATTGGGTGCCCCAGGTCCCGATTCTGGGACCTGGGAATGCACAAATTCACACGGCCGCAGTACTAGCCTCTAGCTTTTAGCTTATTCGTGCTCAGATTGCATGTTGGGTTTAGCCGAGGGCGGCTTCGGGGCTATAGCATTTTCGGAATTGGTGTAGACCGAAGGCACTATGCTAAGTGGCTTTTTCCTCAAGAAAAAGCCACCTTTCAATGCTCTTAAAAAGTCTACGTGTATTCCGAAAATGCTCTAGTGGCTAGGAGCTAGTGGCTGCATTTTCAACACACCAGGTTGGCGCGGGTGAGCTTGATGCCGCTGAGACGGCCGAGGAGGGTTACAGCGATGTGCTCGGGGTCGAAGAGGCGCCGGGCCATGGTTTGGACCTGCGCTGCATCCACTTCGTCGACGCGGGCGATGAGTTCGTCGACGGTAAAGAAATGGTGGAAGTACATCTCCTGGCGGGCCAAATTGGCCATGCGCGCATTGGAACTCTCCAAGCCCAGTAAGAGGTTTCCCTTGAGCTGGTCCTTGGCGCGAGTGAGTTCCTCCTGGGTGAGAGGGGTCTCTTTGAGATTACGGAACTCGGCGAGAATGAGGTCCACAACCTCAAGTGCCTTGCTGGTGGATGTGCCGGCGTAGACACAGAGGGTTCCGGTGTCGCGGTAGGGGCTCAGGTCGCTGTAAATGGAGTAGGCCATGCCCCGCTCTTCGCGGATGGTTTGGAAGAGGCGGGAACTCATGCCGCCGCCAAGTACAGTGTTGAGAATGAGAGCAGCGTAACGGTTTTCGTCGGTGATGGGCGGCGCGGGCACTCCGAGGCAGATCTGCACCTGCTCAAGGGACTTTTTGTTGCGCATGACGATGCGGGCGCTGGGTTCGGGAGCCGGCATTTCACTGAGCGTCTGGCCGCTGGCCAAGGCAGAGAATTTTCCGGTTACGGCCTCGACAAACCGGTCGTGGTCCAGGTTTCCGGCAGCGGAAAAGACCATGTTGCCACCATGAAAACGGTCACCGTGGTAGTCAACGAGTTGCTGCTGATCGAGCCGGGCGACGGTTTCAGTGGTGCCCAGAATAGGCCAGCCGAGGGGATGACCCTTCCAAAAGCTCTGCGTGAACAACTCCTGGACGAGCACGTCAGGATTGTCCTCGTCGATCTTGATCTCTTCGAGAATTACGCCGCGCTCGCGTTCGATGTCGGAAGGGGCAAAGACCGGGTTGAGCACCAAGTCGGCTAATACGTCCAAGGCTATCGGAACGTGGTCGGAGAGCGACTTGACGTTGAAGCAGATGGTCTCTTTGCCGGTGAATGCGTCGAGGTTGCCGCCGATGGAATCCATCTCGCGGGCGATGTGCTGGGCGGTGCGGGAACGCGTGCCCTTGAAGAGCATGTGTTCGACGAAATGTGAAATGCCGTTGGTTTCGGCGGGCTCGCAGCGGGAGCCAGACTTGATCCATACGCCCATGGCCACCGAACGAAGGTGATCCATGCGCTCGGTCAGGACAATCAGGCCGTTTGGCAATACGGTTCGGCGAAGGTTTCTTTCAGTCGTCATCGTCATCAATTCGATTCGATTGTAGGGCAACTGGGCTCAAAGGGCACGTTTCGGGCTTTAAAGCAGCCCTGAACAGGAACCCGGCTGAGGAGAAGATTGCAAGCGGTCAGGCTGCAGGGAGGGATGAAATACTCTAAGCTGAGCCAGACCGTGACCGAAAAACTGAGCCAACTCGTTCGTTTAGACGCCAACGTTCCAGTTGAAGGGAGCGGCAAGCCGCTTTTTGGTTTAGATGCAAGAGCGCTGGCGGCGGCAATGGTGGAAATTCGCGAGCCAGTATGGCGCGGTGAGCAGTTGGCTGAAGCAATGTATCGTCAACGGGTTGCAGAGATAAGTGAAATCACTACATTGCCGAAGTCTCTGCGCGAACGGCTCACCGAAATGGGCTGGGAAGTGGGCCGGCCGAGAATCGCACAGGTCTTTAAATCGGTGGATGGCACGGAGCGCTACCTGGTGCAGGGGCACGGC